>JAADIC010000110.1 GCA_013151535.1 Alphaproteobacteria bacterium
CTATCTGGTGCTTGGGCTGTTTTTTTAGCGCGAAATCCTAGTCTGGCAAAACCCGCAGCAGGATAAACAGCTCATTGCGCATCACTTCCTGCACATTCACGCCGGACTCCGGCAGTTCCGCCAACACTTGCGAACGCGCCGCAGGTGTGACCGGACACAGCGGAACCAGCAGAAAATCCGCGTTACGATAGGCCTGGTTCAGCCCATAATACCAAGGCGAAGCGCCGGGCACCGGCACTGTGTCGCCAAACAGCCAAAGGTTGGAGAACGTATCCGCCACAAACACCGATTTGCCTGCCGTGCCCTTCACCGCGTCCACATCAACCGCCATCTGTTGCAGTATTCCAACCAGCCCCATATGGAGCTTGCACAGATCAAGCGGCTGGCCAAACAGGCTGTCCCCGGGCAGCTTCACCCGGGCCTTGGCCAGCGCCGCCATTTCAGGATCACGCAGGGTAAACGGTGCGCGTTTTACGGTGGCATACATGCGGTCAACCCGCATCCGGAAATCGGCGTTCTTTGGGCCCTTTATCACCTGAAACGTCCCCTCAATGCTCAGGCGGGCATGGCGGATATTGGCAAAGCTCAGCGCATAGAGGCTGGGTAAAAACAAGGCTGCCGCCAGCAGGCTAACCACCCCAAGTGCGCGGCCCAGATCCCAGCCAAGCCCGTTGTTCAAATGCCGCCGTGGCCGCAGGCTCAGCAGTAAAAACGGTAATAATATCAGCCATTTGGGATCGTTTCCCCAATTCTGATAGGTTACATAAATGAAAGCCGGAGTAAAAAACAGCAGCACTGCACCCGACACCGCGCGCCCGGTTTGGCGTACAAAAACCACCGCCGCGATCAGCACAAGGGTCGCGGCTATAGTGCCCGGCCCGGTCAATATCTGCGCCAAACCAACCCCTGGGCGCGGGCGAATACCCGAGCCACTGATAGCACGCAAATCGCCGATATAGGCCGCCCAGAAATCGACCCCGCCCAGCAGGGTGACAAGCGCCACCACAATCAGGCCCGACACCACCCCGATACCAAGGGCCGAGAATTGCCGCCGCAGCACCAGCGCCAACAGAATACCGGGCAGAAAGGCTGCAAAAAACGTGATCTTGCTTAACGCCAGAAACGCCAGCCCCAGCCCGTAAACCACCCCATCCGCCCCTTGCGATGTGCGCTGCGCGGGCAGCACCGCCAGCGTCACCAGCAAGAACGCCACCGCCCAGGCCCAGCGATTGTAATACATCGAAATCGAGGCCACGACCGCATCGCCACCATAAACCAGTGCCGTCACCAACACGATTAACAGCGCCCCGAAAACATAGGCCAAACCCGAGCTTAGCCGCGAATAGGCCACCCACCAGATCCCCGGCAGCATGATCGCGGCCATCAGCACCATCGCGCCCTTCATCGCCGCCCCCGCGCCGTACCCCAGCGATAAAAGCCACGCCACGGGTGCAAAAGCCAGCACCCCAATCGGCGTCATGAAATCCAGATGCGGCCATTGTCCATCGGCCATGCGCAGCGCGATCTGCATCAAATGCAGGGCGTCACCCTCGTGCTGGTCCACCACCAACACGCTCTTGCCCAGCAGCAATCCGGCCTGCGCAGCCAGAAAAATCAGCAAAAATATCAGTAAATTCCGCGCTGAAGGCTTGCCCATATCCGCCCCTGTTTACCTTTTCACAATCCTAGCGCGGTTAAAGTCACGATGCAAAACCCGCATTTGTTTTTCTTGTTGAAAACACGCAAATCCGCTAGAATCCGCCCAAAATAAGAACAAATCCCGAGGCTCCCGATGAATATGCAGGCAATCGACGTCAAAGCACCGCCGCAACCCAACTCGCTGGCTGAAACCGGCCTGACCAAGGTTATGCTGCGCGACATTTTCCTCAAAACCGTATTTCGCCGCCATCTGGCCACCGCCAGCGCCATTGCCAAAGCGATTTGCCTGCCGATCGGATTGACACAGGATTTGATCGAAATGGTGCGCGAGCAAAAACTGCTTGAAGCCATGGGCAATCGCGACGCCAGCGGCACCAGCGAGATGGCTTACGAGTTGTCGGATGCTGGAAAAGCCCGCGCGCTCGATGCGTTGCAACAGTCGGAATATTACGGCGCCATGCCGATCCCGCTTGAGAATTACAAGACTCAGACAAAACGCCAAGCCGTTAAAAACATTACAATTTCCAAGCAGATGCTGAAAGCATCCATGAGCCATCTTGTCCTGCCCGCAGGCCTGCTTGATGAACTTGGACCCGCCATAAATTCCGGCAAATCCATCCTGATGTATGGCCCCGCCGGCAACGGTAAATCCTCGATCTCAAACGGTATCCGCGACGCGCTTGGTGATAATATCTATGTGCCGCTGGCGATCGAATATATGGGGCAGGTCATCACGGTTTACGACCCGATCGTGCATCAACTCGCCAAAGCCGAGGCGGAAGATCCCAATGCTCTGCGCCGCTCGTCCAACCGTTTTGACAACCGTTATGTGCTGTGCCGCCGCCCGACCGTTATCACCGGAGGCGAGCTGACGCTTGATATGCTTGATCTAAAATACAACGCAGTTTCAAGGACTTATCAGGCCTCGCTACAATTGAAATCCACCGGTGGCGTGTTTATCGTCGACGATCTTGGCCGTCAGGCGGAATCGCCGCAAGCCCTGATAAACCGTTGGATCGTGCCAATGGAAAGCGGTTTTGACATCCTGGCCCTGCAATCGGGTGAAAAATTTGTCGTGCCGTTTGACACGCTGGTAATTTTCTCGACCAATTTTCTGCCGAGCGAAATGTTCGATGACGCGGCCCTGCGCCGGATTGCTTACAAGGTCAAAATCAACGGCCCGAACCAGGACGAGTTTCTCAAGATTTTCATGCTGGTCTGCCGCGCCAAAAAGGTGCCGCTGGATGAAAACACCGTGGTTCACATGCTGAAAAACCGCTATCCCGAGGTCAACAACGTGTTTGCCAACTTCCACGGCCCTTTCCTGATCGAACAGCTTTTGTCGATCTGCGAATACGAGGATATACCTCCCCAGATGAGCCCCGAGCTGATCGACCGCGCCTGGGCCAACCTGTTCGTGGACGAGAGCTGAATGCAGCTTTTTGGCATCGGTCTGGCCGGTTGTGGCCGCATGGGATTGCCGATGCTGAGGGCCATGGAGGCCGCTGGATTTGATGCGCGTGGTTTTGATATCAAGCCACAGGGCAGCAACATCACGGATGACTTTTCGCCGTTTTCCAAGGGTCTTAACATCCTGTTTACCGTGGTGCGCGACATTGCCCAGACCGACGAGGTTTTGTTCACAAGTCAACAAGCCGTTGATAATGCGCCACATTTACACACGATCATCATTTGCTCCACCCTGTCGCCGCGCTATGTTCACGCGCTTCGCAGCCGCATCCCCAAACATATCAACCTGATTGACGCCCCGATGTCCGGCGCGGTTATTGCCGCCAAGGAACGCCGCCTGTCTTTCATGCAAGGCGGTGATGCGGCCACGCTTGATGCTCTGCATCCGCTTTTCGCGGCCATGGGCAGCAGCTTTCACCGCATGGGCGAATTTGGCGCAGGCGCGAGCGCCAAAGTGCTGAACAACCTTCTGGCCGCCTCCAACACGGTGATGACGCGTCTGGTTCTGGATTGGGCCGGGGATAGCAACCTTAATCAAGACAAATTGCTTCAAATGATCGACAAAAGCTCAGGACAAAACTGGTTCGCCAGCAATTTTGAACAGATCGAATTCGCGCGCCACGGCTATTCATCCGACAACACCATCGGTATCCTGAAAAAAGACGTGCAGTCCGCCCTTGATGCCGCCCCGAGTGATGCCAACACCAGACTGCCCGATTTGCTGGTCGAGCTGATTGCAAACCTGACCCCGAAAGTATGAACGCCCTCCCCGCCCAATTCGCCGATTGGTTCCGCCAAAAGGGCTGGCAGCCGCACCCGCACCAGCTTGATCTGCTGGCCCAAGCGCCGGAAAAATCCACCCTGCTGATCGCCCCCACGGGCGGTGGCAAAACCCTTGCCGGATTTCTGCCAAGCCTGATTGAACTGGCCAAAGGTGGTGCGGGCCTGCACACGCTTTACGTCTCACCGCTCAAGGCGCTGGCGGCGGATATCAAGCGCAACCTCGCCACCCCGATCGCCGAAATGTCCCTGCCAATCCGCGTCGAAGACCGCACGGGTGACACGCCTTACAGTCGCCGCCAGCGCCAACGCGCCGACCCGCCCCATATCCTGTTAACCACGCCGGAAAGTCTGGCGCTGTTGTTGTCATACGAGGATGCTCCACGAATATTCGCGTCTTTACAAAGGGTTATCGTCGACGAAATCCACGCACTGGCCGAAAGCAAACGTGGGGATCAGATGATGCTGGCGCTGGCGCGGCTTGAAACACTCGCGCCAAACCTGCGCCGCATCGGTCTGTCGGCCACGGTCGAAGACCCCGCCGCGCTGGCACGTTTCCTTGCCCATAGTGACGGCCCCTGTTTGACCCTGCTGGCCGATCCCGGCCCTGACCCCGACATGCAAATGCTTGAGACCAAGGCCGTTCCACCATGGAACGGTGCCGGCGCGCATTATGCAGTCCCCGAGGTTCTGGCCGAGGTTGAAAAGGCCAAAACCACGCTGATATTCATCAACACCCGCGCCCAGGCCGAGCTGTTTTTCCGCGCCCTCTGGCTGGCGAACGAGGCGTCTTTGCCTATTGGCCTGCACCACGGATCGCTGTCGCGCGAGGCGCGGGACAAGGTAGAAAACGCCATGATCGCGGGCAAACTGCGCGCCATTGTCTGCACCGGCACACTGGATCTGGGCATTGATTGGGGCAATGTGGATCTGGTGATCCAGATCGGCGCGCCGAAAAATATCAAACGCCTTGTGCAACGGATTGGCCGCGCCAATCACCGCTATAACGCCCCATCGCGCGCCATTCTGGTGCCCGCAAACCGCTTTGAGGTCGTTGAATGTCGCGCCGCGCTTGAAGCGGTGCAGGAGCACGATCTGGATGGCGAACCACGCGGCCCCGGCCCGCGCGATGTTCTGTGCCAGCACATCCTGATTTCCGCCTGCGCCGCGCCGTTTGATCCGACCGATCTTTACCGAGAAATGCGCAGCGCCGGGCCATACAGCGCCCTCAGCCGCGCCGAATTCGACGATTGCCTTGATTTCTGCGCCACCGGCGGATATGGCCTGCGCGCCTACGATAAGTGGCGGCGTCTGATCGGGCGCGCCGACGGAACCTACGCCCTGCGCGACCCCCGCGCCGCGCGGCAAATCCGCATGAACCTTGGCACCATCGTTGATACCGAAACCCTCGCCGTGCGCCTGAAAAACCGCCGTGGTGGCAAGCCTTTGGGCGAGGTTGAGGAGGCTTTTGCCGCCACGCTCAGCCCCGGCGACACCTTCCTGATCGGCGGTGAGGTTGTGACCTTTGAAAGCATCCGCGAACTGACAGTTCAGGTCACCCACGAGGCCCGCAAAAAGCCCCGTATCGCGGTGTTTGCTGGCACCAAGTTCGCCACCTCGACCCTGCTGTCGCAAAGGGTTCTGAAGATGCTGCAAGCGCCTGACTGGCCCGATCTTCCCGCCCATACCGCCAATTGGTTGCGCCTGCAAAAACAGATGTCCCACATGCCTGGCCCAGATCAATTGCTGGTTGAGAGCTTTCCGGCGGATGGGCGTTACTTCACTTGTTTTTACGGCTTTGCAGGTCGTAACGCATTGCAAACGCTGGGGCTTTTGCTGACCAAGCGTCTTGAAAGCGCGGGGCTAAACCCGCTTGGCTTCGTATCAACCGATTATGCCCTGCTGATCTGGGGGTTGGAGGAAATTACCGATCCTGCACCCTTGCTGAACCCCAAAGGCATGCGCGAGGGCCTTGATACCTGGCTGGCTGGCAACGCAGTGATGAAGCGCTCTTTTCGCAATGTGGCGACCATTGCCGGGCTGATCGAAAAGAACCTGCCGGGCAAGCGGAAATCCGGCCGCCAAGCGACGTTTTCATCCGATATTCTTTACGACACGCTGCTGAAATACGACCCCGATCACCTGCTGATGCGCCTCACCCGTCGCGAGGCCATGCGCGGTCTGGTCGACTTCGCGCGGATCGAGGAAATGCTGGCACGGATCGACGGTAAGATCGACCATGTGTTCGCGAGTACCGTCACGCCGCTGGCGGCACCTTTGCTGCTGGAGATCGGGAAAATTCCGATCCGTGGACAGGCGGAAGAACGCCTGATGGCCGAGGCCGCCGCGCGGATGATGGCCGATGCCAAGCTGCAATGACCGGAAAACCGCTTGCACAAACCCCTGATTCCCGTGTTTCCTGCACGTCATGCGCACCTATGAATTCGCCTTTCACACCGCCAACCTGACCGCCCTGCCCAGTGGCGCGTTGTGGTGGGCGAAAGCCGGATTGCTCTGCGTTTCGGACCTGCATTTCGGCAAATCCGGCCGAATTGCCCGCAAGGGGGGCACCTTGCTGCCGCCCTATGAAAACGCCGATACGCTGGCGCGGCTGGAAAAAGACATCCTGACCCGCAATCCGCAAACCATCATCTGCCTTGGTGACAGCTTTGACGATCTGGCCGCGTTCGAGGAGATGGAGGAGGCGGATCACAACTGGCTGACCTGCCTGATGGCTGGCCGAAAATGGATCTGGATCGAGGGCAACCACGATCCCGGCCCGGTTGATATCGGCGGCACCCATGTGACCCTCTATCGCGCCGGGCCGTTAACCTTTCGCCATATTGCGGACCCCGATGAAATCGGCGAGGTTTCCGGCCATTTTCACCCGAAATCGCGCCTGATGGCCAAGGGCCGCAGCATTTCGCGCCCCTGTTTCCTGATTGACGAGCGGCGCATCATTCTGCCCGCCTATGGCAGTTATACCGGCGGTTTACGCAGTGATGCGCCGGTGCTGAACGAGCTGATGTCGCCGAAATCCATTGCGGTTTTAACTGGGAAATCTGCAACCGCCATTCCGATGCACGCTTAAGCCGTTAACCCCTCGGGCT
>JAADIC010000061.1 GCA_013151535.1 Alphaproteobacteria bacterium
CATATGGCGTTTATCAGCGTTTTATAAACACGAAAGCTGCGGCCAGTGCACACCTTGCCGCGAAGGCACGGGCTGGATGATGCGGGTGATGGATCGCCTGGTAAAAGGCGAGGCCGAGATCGAGGAGATCGACATGCTGCTGGACGTGACCAAACAGGTAGAAGGCCACACGATTTGCGCGCTGGGTGATGCGGCGGCATGGCCGATTCAGGGGCTGATCCGGCATTTCAGGGGCGAGATCGAGGATCGGATTAGGGTCAAGCAAACGGGGCGCGTTAGTGCTGTGGCGGCGGAGTAGGGTCGGTGTTGAAAATAACATATTTTGTGTTTTTTGTTGGCATCTTCTTCGGCGCATCAAATGTTCATGGAGGGGAAACTGTCTCTCTTTTGAATATCCTTGATGAGAAACAATTTTGGTGGAGCGGTGATGATGAAAAGCAAGAAGACGAGTTAAGAAGCCTGATTGAAGAAAAAGGTGTGTTTGGTCTGTTTTCATCCAACCGATGGGTTCTACTTGATGCGGAAACGCTGGCCGAAGATGGTCTAATTGACGCGATTCTAGAGATAGGCTCGCAATTGCGACATCGTGGAGTTTCTATTCGCTCCATTTCCGTCATCGAAAACGATGGGTCAAATTATACAATTGAAGTAAATGGAACAACTTATACTGCTTACACATCTGAGCAAGTAGATGACAGTTGGCGTTTCGCAACAGAAACCTTTTTTCGCATAGTAGATGACCTTCTTCCTGCAGGTTCTAATGACCGATTTTATGCGCTCTATTCTGGAAATGATTTGTCAGGATTTTTCCTCCCGCCTGAAGTTATTCCATTCTTCGCCGAGGCAGGTATGGACAAGAGTGAACTGCCGTATTTGCCCTCAAGAGAGGCACCTTGGTACGGGATGGAACACAATGATTAGGTCCTTCACATGACCCACATCGCGCATATGAATTGGGGCAGGTTGCTGCACGATTGGGATGATCCGCGTGTGGCGGATTTCATGAATGCACTGGATACCATCAACGGGCTGGGCAAGCGTATGGCGGGGTTCGTGTGGATGATGGAAGGTTCAGGTGAGCCGGGGTCGGGCAATACCGAAAATAAGATTAATGGCGATGAGCTGCTGGTGCCGAACCTGACCGTTTGGCAGGATGTTGCAAGCCTTGAAGAATTCGTCTGGGACACAGTGCATCGGCAGTTCTATGAGCGCCGCGCTGAGTGGTTCGAGGTTCTGGGCGACATGGGCTTTGTTATGTGGTGGGTGCTCGAGGGGCATCAGCCGACGCTGGAGGAGGCTTTGGCGCGTCTCGATCACAAACGCCAACATGGTGACAGCGACCAGGCCTTTGGCTGGTCCTATTTGAAAGACGCCACGAAATGGCGGCAATCCCGGTGCAAACAGGAGGCGGCGGCGTGAGATTTCTGATTTTCATATTAGCGACACTGGCTTTGCCTGCTAGCGCTTCTGAGCCAAAGGAAATGCCTGCTTTTTGGTATGATTTGATCGCGGCTGAAGATCTGGCGGAACTGGTGGCCGCCGAATGCGCAGAATTTGAAACTGACAGCTTGGTCGCCTACCGATTGCGCAACCGCGCGACTGGCGATTTGGCGGATTATGGCATTCACACGAGAACCGCCACAGTTCCAATGTCACTGGGTGGAATGCTGCTTGCGTCTGTTCGCGTGGCGAGTGGGATTCCACTTGGCGAAAACCTGTGCGAATTTGGCCAAGATCACCTGCAACAGAAGACAGCCTTGGGTGCGAGATTGAAGCGAGTGGGCGAATGATCGGCTCGGCTTTCATATCACTGGAATTGCGCCGAAATGCGCCAGCAATAAGCGGGCGTTATTGCATATCAGTGGCATACGAACCCATCTCAATCAAAGCGCGGGGCAACCTTGCTGCGCGCCCGTTTGATTTGAGAGGTACACAAGCATGACACTTTCCCGCAAAACCCTTGGCCTGAGCGTGATCGCCCTTACCCTTGCCACCGGCCCCACCAACGCCGCCGAAATCAAGGACGACGCCGAGATTTTCTCGCGCCTTTTGACCACCGCCGTCGCCAACGAAATCCGTGAGAAATGCGACAGCATAGTCGCGCGTGAATGGCGGGCGACGTTGTATGTGCTGGGCGTGGTGACTTACGCCAAAAAACAGGGCTTTTCGATGAAACAGATCGAAGCCTACCGAAACGACCCCGATGAACAGGCGCGTCTTGCCCGCGAGGGCTATGCCTATCTCGATGCGGGTGGTGTTGATCGTGCGGCTGGCACCGGTTATTGCGCCTTGGGTGAAAAAGAAATTGCCGAGAAAAGTAAAATCGGCCGATTGTTGAAGAGCAGGTAAAAAGATGACGGACTTACGCACAATCATCATTGACGAAAAAGAGGTTGCGGTCGATCCGGCCATGACCCTTCTGCAAGCCTGCGAGGTCGCGGGCATCGAGGTGCCGCGTTTCTGTTATCACGAGCGCCTTTCCATCGCTGGTAATTGTCGCATGTGTCTGGTCGAAGTCGTCGGTGGCCCGCCCAAGCCGACCGCAAGCTGCGCCATGCAGGTGCGCGATCTGCGCCCCGGCCCGGAAGGGCAACCGCCCGTGGTCAAAACCAAATCACCCATGGTGAAAAAGGCCCGCGAGGGTGTGATGGAGTTTATGCTGATTAACCATCCGCTCGATTGCCCGATCTGCGATCAGGGTGGCGAATGTGATTTGCAGGATCAGGCGATTGCCTATGGCATTGACGCCAGTCGTTACCACGAGAAAAAGCGCGTGGTTGACGATCTTGACCTCGGGCCGCTGATCTCAACCTGCATGACCCGCTGTATTTCCTGCACCCGCTGCGTGCGCTTCACCTCGGAAGTGGCGGGCATCAGCCAGATGGGCCAGACCGGGCGCGGTGAAGACGCGGAAATTGTCTCGTATTTGAATCAAACTTTGAACAGTAATTTGCAGGGTAATATCATTGATCTGTGCCCGGTTGGGGCGCTGACCTCCAAGCCCTACGCCTTTACCGCCCGGCCCTGGGAGCTGAAAAAGACCGAAAGTATCGACGTGATGGACGGGCTTGGGGCCAATATCCGGGTTGATACCAAGGGCCGCGAAGTGATGCGTATTTTACCGCTGAACCATGATGGCGTGAACGAGGAATGGATTTCCGACAAGACCCGTTTTGTCTGGGACGGTCTGCGCCGCCAGCGGCTGGATCAGCCTTATGTGCGGGTCGATGGCGCGCTGAAACCGGCCACATGGGCCGAAGCGTTAAGCGCTGCCGCCACCGCCATGAAAGGCAAGAAAGTTGCGGCTCTGGCTGGTGATCTTGCCCCGGTCGAGGCGATGTTTGCCCTTAAGGCGATCGTTGAGGCGCTGGGTGGTTCGGTTGAATGCCGGGTCGACAATGCCAACCTGCCCATGGGCAACCGGTCGGGTTATGTTGGTACAGCGCGGATCGAAGACATTGACACCGCCCAGATGATCCAGTTGATCGGCACCAATCCACGCGACGAAAGCCCGGTGCTGAACGCGCGTATCCGCAAGGCCTGGATCAATGGCGCGACAGTTGGTTTGCTAGGTGAAGCCGTTGATTTAACCTATGATTATACGCATGTGGGCAGCGATACCGACGCGCTGACCGATCTGGCGGCCAAGGATATCGGTGCCGCCAAAGACATGAACACGGTGGTGATTGTCGGCATGGGGGCGCTGATCGGGCCAAGCGGACCTGCCGTTTTGGGCCATGTGATGAAGCTGGTGGAAAACACCAAATCAAAATTCATGGTCCTGCATGATGCGGCATCGCGGGTCGGCGGCCTTGATATTGGTTTTGCGACCGAGGGCGGCATGTCCACCGCCCTTGACGGGGCCGAGGTGGTTTACAACCTTGGAGCGGATGAAATCGACATCGCCCAAGGCCCGTTTGTGATCTATCAGGGCAGCCACGGCGATCGTGGCGCGCACCGTGCCGATGTGATCCTGCCGGGTGCCGCCTATACCGAGGAGAACGGCCTGTTCGTCAACACCGAAGGGCGCCCGCAACTGGCTGCACGCGCCGGTTTTGCGCCGGGCGAGGCCAAGGAAAACTGGGCGATCCTGCGCGCATTGTCAGCCGAGCTGGGTGCGACCCTGCCGTGGGATACGTTGACTGCCCTGCGCGAAGCGATTGTTGCCGCACACCCACATCTGGGTGCGATTGACGCGGTTGCGCAAAACGATTGGCAGGCGGAAAAGGCTCACAACATGCGCAAGGCGACGATCTCCAACAAGGGCGGCGATTTTTACCTCAGCAACCCGATTGCGCGGGCTTCAACCGTCATGGCGGAGCTTTCTTCGCTGGCAGCGGCGCGCAACACCAAAATGGCGGCGGAGTAAACCATGCAGCCAGCCCTGTTCACAACCGGTCTGTCGCTTGCCCTGCTGGGTGGGCTGTCGGGCTGTGAACTGGTGGATGGCACCGCCGCCAGAAGCGTCGGGTTTGAGCCCGGGTATCTGAGTATCGAAACCCGCTTGCTGGACGATGATCTGGTCAATTTCATGGTGGAAATGACCGGCGCACGCACCAAGGCGGATGTGGCGGATTACGCAAAATGCGCGGCAGCACAGTACGCGTTGATCCGGGGGTACGGATTTGCGCGTCATGTGCGCACAAAAGTGGAAGAAAACGATGGTATCTGGCGCGGAGATGCGGTTTATACCGTGTCAGCATCCCTGCCGCGGGGATTCCTGACTTTGGACGCCGAAGTGGTCGTTGAAAACTGCAAAGACGATGGAATACCGACGATATGACACGCGGCACGAATTGGAATATAGGGCTGGTTAAACATGGCTGAATTTTTCTTCGAGAACCATTTCGGGATTTTCCTGTTCATTCTGGGGCAGGCGCTGCTGGTGGTGGTTCTGCTGCTGGTCAGCCTTGCATTCCTGATGTACGCGGATCGCAAAATCTGGGCTGCGGTGCAGATGCGCAAGGGCCCGAACGTGGTGGGTGTGTTTGGCCTGCTGCAAAGTTTCGCCGATTTCATCAAATATATCGTCAAGGAAGTTGTGGTGCCCGCAGGGGCCGACAAAGTGGTCTATTTCCTGGCCCCGATGGCCAGCTTCATTCTGGCCGTGGTCGCCTGGGCGGTGATCCCCTGGGCCGATGGCTGGGTGATTTCCAATTTGAATGTGGGCATCCTCTATATCTTCGCCATTTCCTCGCTCGAGGTTTACGGCGTGATTATGGGCGGCTGGGCCTCAAACTCGAAATACGCCTTCCTCGGCAGCTTGCGCTCTGCCGCGCAGATGATCTCTTACGAGGTGTCCATCGGCTTTATCATCGTCGGGGTGCTGATCTCGACCGGCTCTTTGAACCTGACAGAAATCGTGCGGGCGCAGGATGGGGCTTATGGCTTCCTCAACTGGTACTGGCTGCCGCATTTCCCGATGGTGTTCCTGTTCTTCATCTCGGCCCTTGCAGAAACAAACCGGCCGCCGTTTGATCTTCCGGAAGCGGAATCAGAACTGGTTGCGGGCTATCAGGTTGAATATTCCTCGACCCCGTTCCTGCTCTATATGATCGGCGAACTGATGGCCGTGGTCCTGATGTGTGCCCTGATCGTGATCCTGTTCTTTGGCGGCTGGCTGTCGCCCATTCCGGGCCTGCCCGATGGTATCCTTTGGATGATCGGCAAGATGGCGTTCTTCTTCTTCATCTTCTCGATGGTCAAGGCGATCACACCGCGCTATCGCTATGACCAGTTGATGCGCTTGGGCTGGAAAGTGTTCCTGCCAATGTCACTGGGCTGGGTGGTTTTCGTGGCCTTCGCGGCGCAATTCGGACTGTTTGGCGGGGCCTATGCCCGCTGGGCCATAGGGGGCTGATCTGATGGCTGCAAACGCAACACCGTTCGACTGGAAACGCGCAACGAAATACATGTTGCTGTGGGATTTTGCCATTGGCTTCAAGCTGGGGTTGAAGTACTTCTTCCGCCCCAAAGCGACCCTGAACTACCCGCATGAAAAAGGCCCGCTTAGCCCACGTTTTCGCGGTGAACACGCGCTGCGCCGTTATCCCGACGGTGAAGAGCGTTGCATTGCCTGTAAATTGTGCGAGGCGGTGTGCCCCGCCCAAGCCATCACCATTGATGCTGAGCCGCGCGAAGACGGCAGCCGCCGGACCACGCGCTACGACATCGACATGACAAAATGCATCTATTGCGGCTTCTGTCAGGAGGCCTGCCCGGTGGATGCCATCGTCGAAGGCCCGAATTTTGAATACGCCACCGAAACCCGCGAAGAGCTGTTTTACAACAAGGAACGCCTGCTGGATAACGGTGCCCGCTGGGAAGCCGAGATCGCACGCAACATGGAACTGGATGCGCCCTATCGGTGACCCCCGTCACCGATAGGGCGTCCCGCACCCGATGCGGGACCGCATGAGGATAAGAAAGACGCCGCTGGCTAGGTGGCAGAACGTAAAAGATCCCGCAGCAAGTGCGGGACAGGAGACCTGAATGACCATTACAGTCCTTGCATTTTACCTGTTCGCGCTGGTCACGGTAGTGGCCGGCCTTTTGGTGGTCATCTCGCGCAATCCGGTGCATTCGGTGCTGTGGCTGATCCTCGCATTCTTCTCATCCGCGGGCCTGTTCGTGCTTCTGGGGGCCGAATTTGTCGCCATGTTGCTGGTCATCGTCTATGTCGGCGCGGTGGCGGTGTTGTTCCTGTTCGTGGTGATGATGCTGGATGTGGATTTCGCCGAAATGCGCGGCTCGATCATGTCTTACCTGCCTGTGGGCCTGCTGATCGGCGTTGTGCTGCTGGTTGAACTTGGGCTGGTTTTCGGCAATTGGGCTTTCTCGCCCGAGGTCGAGGCGGCGCGTGCTGCCATCACGCCCGACATCGCCACGACCGAGAACACCGTGGCGCTGGGGCAGCTCATCTATACCAAATATATCTATCTG
>JAADIC010000284.1 GCA_013151535.1 Alphaproteobacteria bacterium
CCACGGTTGCGGCGGCCCAATCGGCACCGGACTGGCCGGAAAGCGCGATTGTTTCGCAGTTCAGCCGCCCGCCAAAGGTGAAATCCTCGTCCGCAAGAATAACATCAAGCCCGCCACGCGCCGCCGTCAGGGCCGCCATCAGGCCAGAGGGGCCCGCGCCGATCACCAGCAGATCGCAATGGGCGAAGGCCTTGTCATAGCTGGCAGGATCAGGTTCGCCCGACAGCGCACCAAGGCCCGCGGCGTGGCGAATGATCGGCTCGTAAACCTTCTCCCAAAACGCTTTCGGCCACATGAAAGTTTTGTAATAGAACCCGGCGCTGAAGAACGGCGACATCAGGTCGTTGACGGCCATCAGATCGAAATTGAGCGACGGGAAGCGGTTTTGCGAGGCCGCGTTCAGGCCGCGATAAAGCTCCTGCGTGGTGGCGCGGACATTCGGGTTGCTGTCAGCGCCCGTGCCGATTTGCATCAGGGCGCTCGGTTCCTCGCTACCTGCCGTCAAAATCCCCCGTGGACGGTGATATTTGAAGCTGCGCGCCACCAGTCGCACGTCATTGGCAACCAGCGCGCTGGCCAATGTGTCGCCCTTGAAACCGAGGTAAGTCTGGCCATCAAAGCTGAACGGAATTTGTTGGCTGCGGTCCAGTTGCCCGCCGGTTGAAAGCCTGCTCATGCGCCACCTCGTTTCACGTCAGCCGCCAGTTTGACCGACAGAATTTCGTGCGTCGTCACATTACGCGCCACCACCAGCCAAGACCGGCAGCCGTTTTCGTGAAACCAAAGATCGTCATTCACGCCAGCGGGGTTTTCGCGCAGATAAACGTAGTCGTGGAACGCCGCGTCGCCTGCATCGCCATCAGGCCGGTGCAGCAATTTTGCCGAGCCGCGATAATGAAATTCGCGGCTGTCACGGCTCCCACATAAAGGGCAGTTGATACGCATATTCTTTCCCTATTCCCAACAAGCAGATTCTAGTGTTCTGTAGGCTTCCAATTGCAATCTCTGTTGATCCGGCGATGAAAGGACAAAACTTTTGGTCCTTTCGGAATCCCACAATTTCAGCGATCTCGCTGAAAGAGTGACAATATTTTCTGTCGCCTTGTGGACCACCACGTTACAACTGGCACAGTCGTCTAATTCACAGACAACGTTCCCCCATTTCGGATTTCCATCCAATCTGCAATTTCCACGGAAATTCATCGTCTGGCCGTTGCTTAGAACAACAGTCACCGCCACCTTCATCTGCCTTTGGAATTGAGAAAGGAAAATGCGGTAAGCAGGTGCAAAAACATCGCTAAAATCACTTTCGTAAGCATTGTAGATACGAGCGTAACAATAACCGCCTTTACGCCACAATCCTTCGGGCGACGAAATTGACGGTCCGTAAAATTCTTTTAGGCCTTCGGGCGAAAAACTCGTGGCTGATACAGCATCAGCACCCAATAGTGCTGCACAAACGACATATGATGTTAGCCATTTCATCAATGCAGGTTCGGCGTGGCGCCGTTGCCGGTTTCGTCGATCATATGGCCGGTCTCGAACCGCCTAAGCTGGAACATATCCGCCGCCTTGTGATAATTGCCCGTCGCCATCAGATGGGCGAATACGTCGCCCGATCCCGGCACCGCCTTGAAGCCGCCGTAACACCAGCCACAATTGATGAAAAAGCCCTCGATATCGGTTTTGTCAATGATCGGGGTGCCGTCCATCGACATGTCCATAATCCCGCCCCAAGACCGTAACATCTTGGCCTTACCAATCATCGGCATCAGGGCCATGCCTGCCTCGGCCACATGTTCGACCATCGGCAGATTGCCGCGTTGGGCGTAGGAATTGTACATGTCGAGATCACCACCAAACACCAACCCGCCCTTATCCGACTGGCTGATATAAAAATGGCCCATGCCGAATGAAATCACGTTGTCGATGACCGGTTTCAGGCCCTCGGTGACAAAGGCCTGCAATACATGGCTTTCGATCGGAAGACGCAGACCGGCCATTTCGCCGACTTGGCTTGAGCGCCCGGCAACCGTCATGCCGACCTTGCCCGCGCCGATATAGCCGCGCGAGGTTTCGACCCCCAGAACCTTGCCGTGCTCAATGCGAAACCCCTTGACCTCGCAGTTTTGAATAAGGTCAACGCCGCGCATATCGGCGGCGCGCGCATAGCCCCAGGCCACCGCGTCATGGCGCGCGGTGCCGCCGCGCCAATGCATAAGGCCGCCATAGATCGGAAAGCGCGGGTTATCAAAATTGAGGTAGGGCAGCAGGTTTTTGACCGCATCGCGGCCCATCAATTCCGCATCGGTATCGCCCTGCATATGCATCATGTTACCGCGCCGCGCCATGGCGTCCATCTGGCCGTCGGAATGGGCCAGCATGATGCAACCGCGTTGTGAGAGCATGGTGTTGTAGTTCAGATCCTGCTCCATACCCTCCCACAGTTTCAGCGAGTGGGAATAGAATTGTGAATTGCCGTTGAGCATATAGTTGGCGCGCACAATCGTGGTGTTTCGCCCGACATTGCCACCGCCGAGGTAACCCCGCTCAAGCACCGCCACATTGGTGATGCCGTGGTTCTTAGCCAGATAATAAGCGGTCGAAAGCCCGTGGCCGCCACCGCCGATAATGATCGCGTCGTAATGTGTTTTCGGTTCGGGATTGCGCCAGACCGGTTTCCAGCCCTTGTTGCCGGTCAAACCGTTCTTGAAAACTTCCCAGGCCGAATAGCGCATCGCGTCCCCCGATATATGTCAAGGGAACAGAACCAGCCCTGACAGTTGTTTTCAAGCCGAAAAAGACAAAAGCAGGCCTGTGGGCGACACTTGGGCCTTATCTCTGACGGGATGGTTTTGAACTTCGCTACATAAATCCGGACCGAACGACAGCCCGTAAGTTTTGAGATGGTTTAACAAGGTTTGAGGGGAAATTTTTTATCGAAAAAATTTTGGCCCAAGTCAAGCGCAGGCCTGCGGGATCGGTGGTTTCAGAAATCCGTATTGGCGATTTTCGAGGTAAATCTGGGCCGCGTCACGATCACGTTGGAATAGGTACGCGCCAGTAGGCCGACATCGTAGCCGGGGCTGTAGGGCACATAGGTTTCCGACAGAATAACCGATTCGCCATTGGCCATCAGCGGCAGGTAATCGTCGTCCAGATTGAGCGATGCCAGTTGCGAGGTGACAAGGCCGCTTTCTGAGCCGGTGGAATAGCTCCAGTCGACTTCGTAACCATCTGCGGTGCTGAATTGTACCGAGGTCACGCGGATCCAGACACCGCTGTCAACACGGGTCATGAATTCCAGAAAACCCTCAAGCCCGTCCAGATAATCATTGTCGATTTCGGTCTGGCGCGACAGGATATCGCTGAGCATATAGGAGGATTTCATCGCCTTGTTATTGGCGCTGAAGGCGTCAAAAAATACAAAGCTGGCGGCATACCACCAGAACAGCAGCGGCAGGATCAGCATGAATTCGACGGATACCGAACCGATGGTTTCGGCCCTGAATATGGCGATGCGGGTTTTGATCCAGTTACGCATGCACCTACCTCGGTTCGATCGCGAAAGCCGAGCTGGCCAGTATTCGCACGCCACCGCTTTCGTCTTTGGTTAGCGCCAGACCAAGGCCCGAGGTTGGGAACATCGGGTCAACCACGACACAAGCACGGATGAACATGATGTCGTTTTCATCGCCGTTGGCGAACGACACCACCGGCTCGATTTCCGATGTGCGGTCAATGCAATCGGCGTTTGCGGCGGGCATGGTCCAGGTATCCGCCGGGATCACCACCATTTCGATCTGGATTGACGCGGCGCAATCCTGAAGGATCAGGGCGTTTTCGCAGATCATTTCCTTGACCGCATCAGCAGTGATCGCCGTATCCCCCGGGGCCAGCCGAATGGCGCGCACGGTGACATCCAGACCACGATCCAGCATCACCAGTTTGCTCATCAGCAGGCCACCTTCAAATACCGACAGAAAGATGGTGATGAACACCGGAAACACGATGGCGAATTCCACCGTGACCGAGCCATCCTGACGGCGTCTGAAAAGCCCGAGTTTATGAAAGAAAGATCGCAGCATCGCCCCTCACCGGATCAGTTTCAGGCGCATCAGGGTGGCGGCGATGGCGGAGAACGCCTCGCTGACCTCAAGCCCGTCAACGTCGTAATAATGGGCTGCGGATGTGGCACAGCTTTCCATGATTTCCTGTCCGGCTGCGGGGGCCTCAAAACCCACGGTAAAGACCAGCACATCGTTGTCTTTGGCGGCGGAACAGATATCCAGAAGCCGGCTGTCAGAGTCATTGCCTGATGCAAGGGAGTCATAAGAGTAGTAAAAGTCGTAATAGTAATCCCAATCCCAGCCATAGAAATACGAGGCCGCATAGGGCACCGAAAACGTCGCCCAAACTTCGGGGAAAGTCATCCGCACAGCGGTGTCGCTGGTGGTTTCCACCGTCACGTCCTTGCATTTCCATTGCATTTCCATTTCCAGACGCCCTTTTTCTTTTTCCACTTCCACTTGCACTTGGTTTCGGTGGTTGTGGTGGTGCTCTGGCCCAAAGGATCATCGGTCCACGACCCGTTATGCGGATAATAATATTCGTCATATTCAGGCACATAGACCGAGTATTTATCGGTTTCATCCGAGGATGCGCTGCTGTCCAGCCAGATGTTGGAATAGCCGCTTTTGCGGTCTGACTGGATGTCGTACTGGCTGGTATTCTGGCCATCCGTCAGTAAAATGACGGCCTTGATGGTATCCGCGTCGTCATATGCGGCAGGACGGTCGGACAGGCCGGAATCAATGTCACCGGTGGCGATCAGGTTTGCCACGACCGAGCTGTTCTCAGGGTCAAGGAATGCCGCCGCCCATTTCATGCCGATATCGGCAGCCGTATTGCCACCGGCAGACAGCCCATCGATTCTGGCATCCAGCGCGGTTTCGCTGATCGACATCGGTAAAATGCTCAAATCCTCGCTGGTCTGGCACCACGGGTACTGGATCGGCGAATAGCCCGAACTGGTCGAAATATCAAAATGAGCCAAACGGTCAAGCGACTGGCTCGAAGACAGGGCCGCGGTCTCATAATCGGCATCGTCAAAGATCACACAATTGGATGTGGTTTGCGCCGTGCTGACATTATATTCCTGTATCAGGCGCGAACCGACATTGACGTTGGCGTTGTATGGGATGATCGAAATTGACACCCGACCGGGATCACTGGCACCCAGCAGGGTTTCGACAAACTCCTTGGCTGCCACTTTCAAATTGGTCAGGCGCGAATAAGAGCCCATGGAGCCGGATATATCCAGCACCAGCGCGATTTCCACATATTGGATTTTTTCTTCGGCGATTGAATCCGCCACGGCGGACATGGAATCGATGCCGACCATGTTCAGGAACATGGAATCAACATCCGAGGAGACCGACGCCGTAACGGTTTTGAAATTGATGCCCTGCTCCACATCGATGGTCAGGGTAAAGTCGGTCAGGCCGGATTTGGCGAAATAGTCGCGCACCACGTCTTCCGCATCCAGCGACTGGTTCAGCGCGGCGGCTGCCAGCAAAGAGCGGTCCAGCTTTTGGCGCGGGTCATCTCGAAACGCGCGAAATCCACCGCCATGCCGGCCCCGGCCAACATACCGATGAAGCTAATCATCGCCAGCGCGATCATCGCGCCGCTTTCGTCTTTGCGAAAAGCGCGGATGCGATCCCTGATGCGGCTGCGCAGCAAATGCAAAGGGCCTTTGGCCCGTGACTGCGTTTCGCGTTCCGCCCCCGGCAAGTGGTATCCCGATTTCATGGCTTCGCTCCGCAATTTGGCCGACTCGGTGAATGGTGCTGAAATCGCGCCGGCAATCATTCGTCGCGCGTTTTATCACGCGCAAGGCGAACAAAACTCGGACCCGTCATTTTTACAGGGCGACCTGTGGCCGAAATTGGGCCAGATTGTGCTGATTTCCGACAGTTTCTGCGGCAAATAGCGATTTATTGGTGCAATCTTAATCAATTCCCATGTTAGGTTTTGCAGGTGAACAGCCCATCATCCCCATCATCAGGCCCATCATCAGGAAAACGCTATGGAAACCCCGCAGGAACCAACCTTTCGCCAATCCGTGGACATCATGTTCAACCGCGCTGTCGCGCTGATGGATTTGCCGCCGGGGCTGGAGGAGAAGATAAGGGTCTGCAACGCCACCTATACGGTGCGTTTCGGGGTGCGCCTGCGTGGCCAGATCCAGACCTTTACCGGTTACCGCTCGGTCCATTCGGAACATATGGAGCCGGTCAAGGGCGGCATTCGCTTCGCCATGGGCGTCAATCAGGACGAGGTTGAAGCGCTGGCAGCCCTGATGACCTATAAATGCGCGCTGGTGGAAACCCCGTTTGGCGGCTCCAAAGGCGGGTTGCGCATCGATCCGCGCCAATACGAGGAATACGAGCTGGAAAGGATTACAAGACGCTTTGCTTATGAGTTGATAAAGCGCGATCTGATCCACCCCAGCCAGAACGTGCCCGCGCCTGACATGGGCACCGGGGAACGCGAAATGGCGTGGATGGCGGATCAATATGCCCGCATGAACACCACCGACATCAACAGCCGCGCCTGTGTGACCGGCAAGCCGCTCAATGCCGGTGGCATTCAGGGCCGGGTCGAAGCCACGGGGCGTGGGGTGCAATACGCCTTGCAGGAGTTTTTCCGCTATAAAGAAGATATCGCCAAGGCGGGCCTGAAGGGTAAGCTCGACGGCAAGCGCGTGATCGTGCAGGGGCTTGGCAATGTGGGCTATCACGCGGCGCAATTCCTGTCGACGGAAGACGGCTGTTTAATCACCGGCATTATTGAACATGACGGTGCGCTGGTCAGCGAAAAGGGTATGAATGTCGATGCGGTGCGGGCCCATATCATGGAAACCGGCGGCGTGAAGGGATGCAGCGAAGGCACCTTTGTGGCCAAGGGCGCCAGTGTTTTGGAAAATGAGTGCGACATCCTGATACCGGCGGCGATGGAGGGGGTCATCAACCTGCACAATGCCGCCAACATCAAAGC
The DNA here is from genome assembly GCA_013151535.1 of Alphaproteobacteria bacterium. Lineage (GTDB taxonomy): Bacteria > Pseudomonadota > Alphaproteobacteria > Rhodobacterales > Rhodobacteraceae > UBA5972. The sequence continues at coordinate 7,063 of JAADIC010000284.1, forward strand.
GCCGCTGATTATCGAGGCGGCCAACGGCCCGGTCACGGCGGGGGCCGACGAAATCCTGCGCAATAGGGGCTGTGTGATTATTCCGGATATGTTCGCCAATGCCGGCGGGGTGACGGTTTCGTATTTTGAGTGGGTCAAGAACCTTTCTCATATCCGCTTTGGCCGGATGCAGCGCCGCCAGGAAGAATCCCGCCATCTGCTGCTGGTCGAGGAATTGCAGCGGATTTCAAATGAAAGTGGCGGTGCATCAAGCCTGTCCGAGGATTTCATCGCCAAATATCTGCATGGCGCGGGCGAGTTGGAACTGGTGCGCTCGGGACTGGACGACACCATGCGCGCCGCCTATCAGGCCATGCGCGAAGTGTGGCACGGGCGCAATGATGTGACCGATTTGCGGGTTGCGGCCTATCTGGTGTCGATTGAACGGGTGGCGGCAAGTTATCGGGCCAAGGGGCTTTGATCGGATCTTATTGTTTCCAAATAGGAAACAATCTTATTCTAATTGCGCTATTGTTTACGCAATAGCGCAGTCGCATGTTAGGGACAAAGGAGAAATCTTATGTCCATTCGACCTGTAAAATCCCTGAGCAAAGCCACGCCAACACTTGAAGGCGCGGGGGTTCATCTGCACCGCGCCTTTGGCTTTGATGACCCGACAATGCTGGACCCGTTCCTGTTATTCGACGATTTCCGCAACGAGGTGCCCGAGGATTATCTGCGCGGTTTCCCGTGGCATCCCCATCGCGGTATCGAAACCATCACCTATGTTCTGTCCGGCACGGTCGAGCATAGCGACAGCCTTGGCAACAAGGGCACGCTTGGTGCGGGTGACGTACAATGGATGACGGCGGGGTCCGGTATCATGCATCAGGAGATGCCCAAGGGAAACGCCAACGGCCAGATGCACGGTTTCCAACTTTGGGCAAACCTGCCTGCCGATCTGAAAATGACCGAGCCGCGTTATCAGGATGTGCCATCGGTCGAAATTCCCGAAATCGGCGAGGATGACGGCACCATTGTGCGGGTCATTATCGGTAATTTCCGGGGTCGGAAGGGGCCGGTTGATGGCATCGCCGCCGATCCACAATACCTCGATATCTCGATCCTGCCGGGGGTTAAAAAAACCTTCCCGATGCACACTTACCGCAAGACTTTCGCCTATATCTTTGACGGCAGCGGCAGCTTTTCCGACGCATCCGCGCCCACCGGTGTTCTGCTGGAAAAAGAACTGGATGGGGTCGAGGTCAATATCCGCGATCTTTCGGGCAACCGCACGCTGGTGCAGTTTGACAGTGGTGACAGCGTTTCGGTGCAGGCCGGCCCCCAAGGGGTGCGGTTCTTGCTGGTGTCAGGCGCACCGATCAAAGAGCCGGTCGCGTGGCACGGCCCGATCGTGATGAACACGCGAACCGAGCTGCAAAAGGCGTTTCAGGATCTGCGGGATGGTAGCTTTATTCAGGCTAGTTGATAAAGGATACGATCACGAAAAACAGGATCGTCAGCACAAACAGGTTGACCAGAAGGCCGGTGAACCAGCCACCACGCCGCTTGATACGGGCGGCGTTGCGATCGACTTTTTCCAGATGGGCAACACATTGTTTCCGCGCCTCAACCACCCGAACCGGGTCATATTGATGGGCCCGCTTTGCGTTGTTGCAGCGCGCTTCGGCCTCGGCCAGATAGGTGGCCTGGGCGCGGATATGCTTAGGCAAACGACGCCCTGCCGACTTGATTTTCTGCTGTAAATCCCGACCCTTAGCCGACATTTTATCGACCAGAAGATCCTCGATTTCGGCCGTCACCGACCCCAAAGATGTCTTGTACATGCCACGCTCCCATTCCCCGACACTATAGGCGCGCGGAACGCACCGATCAATGTCAGCCGGGGTTTGATTTAACGCGGGATTGGGGCGGCTTGAGGGCGTGGCGGCGGCATTTTCACGCCGCCGATATTGTCACCTGTCAGCCTAGCGCGGCAGCAGCATTCTGGATTTTTTCAGCCGCTTCGCCGCCAACCGTAGCCAGCGTTGCATCCTCGCCAAGATCGCCGAATTGCATCATCATCAAAGGATCAATGAAGCGCACGAGACATTCGCCTTTTACCCGTTGTTCAACAGTGACGTTACAAGGCAGCATCAGGCCGACGTCAGAACGCGCGTTCAAAGCACGATGGGCGAGCTTGGGGTTACAGGCCCCAAGGATCACATAGGGGCGAAAATCCACGTCGATCTTGGTTTTCAGGGTGGTGTCCACATCAATGCGCGTGAGGATGCCAAAGCCCTGTTCCTTCAGGACTTCTGTAACCTTTTCAATCACTTCGCCCATTTCACCGTTGACGGTGACATCTGTCGAGAATTGCATGTCATGCTCCTTATATGCAGTTTTTCTAATACTCATCTGGCTGATGGGCAAAGGAATTGCAACCACCTTGCCGTTTTATCGCAAGCCCGTCATGTTCACTTAAACGTCATAACGCAATTCAGGCGGAAATACATGCTTCACAAGATCACAAACGGGTCAGGCGGCGTACCTTTGCTGATCGCGCACGGGCTTTTTGGCTCAGCGAAAAACTGGAATGTGCTGTGCAAACGGCTGTCAGACCAGCGGCAGGTTGATGCGGTGGACATGCGCAACCATGGGGCAAGCCCTTGGTTTGACACGATGAATTACCAAGACATGGCGAATGATCTGGCGGCTGAGATTAACGGGCGAGCTGACGTCTTGGGCCATTCCATGGGCGGTAAAGCGGCGATGCTGCTGGCGTTGACACGGCCTGAAAAGGTGGCGCGGCTGATCGTGGCGGATATTGCCCCGGTGGGCTATGGGCATACCCAGACGCCGTTGATTGAAGCCATGCAAGACGTTGATTTAACAGGGATTACTTCACGGCGCGACGTGGATGCGATGCTGGCGGACAAGGTGGAGGAGGCGGCTGTGCGGGCGTTCCTGTTGCAAAGCCTCGATCTGACATCCTCGCCGCCGCGCTGGCGGTTGAATCTGGATATTCTGGCCGCACAAATGACTGATATCATTGGCTTTCCTGCGATGGACGCGCAGTTTAACGGGCCGGTCCTGTTCCTGACCGGCGGCGTTTCGGATTATGTGCGGGCTGAACATCACGACCGTATTTTGCGGCTTTTCCCGCAGGCGGAGTTCCGGCAGATCGCGGCGGCGGGGCATTGGTTGCACGCGGAAAAACCACGGGAGTTTGAGACGGAAGTGCGGGCGTTTCTGGGGGGATAGCGGTTGGCACAATCTGTACACAAGGCGTACACAACCTGTGCATACGATCTGTGCAGGGACCAGAGTGGCGAATTTCGTAACGTCAAACCGCCGCCCGCCCGTCTTTACCCACCGCAACTTTGTGCTAGCCTTTGCCTGAAACAGAAAGGTATGCGCCATGGCCCCTCTCAAACCCCGCACCCGTCTTGAAACCCACGAGGTTCTGAACCAGCCCGAGGCGCGCGGCGGCGCTGACCTCTGGGCCGATGACAGGATTTTGCGCCATTATGCGGGCAAGGCGGGCGCAGATCAGGCTGATCTGGCGTCTTATGGCGCGCTTTTGGGCCGCGAGGAGATGCGCGAGGCCGGGCGCGTGGCCAATCGCAACCTGCCGGAATTGCGCATCTTTGACCGCTCCGGGCGGCGCATTGACGAGGTCGAGTTTCACCCAGCCTATCACAAGCTGATGGATGCAGGTTTATCCGCCGGTTATGCGGCCCGTCCGTGGGAGGCGAAATCCGGTGGTCACGCCACCCATGCGGCCATGGTTTACATGCAAAATCAGGTGGAACCCGGTGTCGCCTGCCCGATGACCATGACCTATGCCGCCGTGCCTGCCATGGCCAAAAACGCCGAAATTGCGGCCCAGTGGCTGCCGCAGATGATGTCACGCAGCTATGATCCCGCCTCGCGCCCCGCGCCGGGCAAATCTGGTGTCACCATCGGTATGGCGATGACGGAAAAACAGGGTGGCTCGGACGTACGGGCCAACACCACCGAGGCCACACCCGATGGGGATTCTGGCGGCGAGGGCTACCGTTTGCGCGGCCATAAATGGTTCTGCTCGGCCCCGATGTGCGATGCGTTTCTAACGCTGGCGCAAGCGCCTGACGGGTTGACCTGCTTTCTGGTGCCGCGCTGGACACCTGATGGTGAGCGCAACGGCCTGCAAATCATGCGCCTGAAGGACAAGCTGGGCAACAAGGCCAATGCAAGTTCGGAGATTGAGTATCACGACGCCTTCGCGTGGCGGCTGGGGGATGAGGGCAAGGGCGTGAAAACCATCGTCGAAATGGTGCATCACACGCGGCTGGATACGGCGATGGCCCCGGCTGGCCTGATGCGCGCCGCATTGACCGAAGCCCATTGGTGGATCAAAGGGCGCAGCGCCTTCCAACGCCGGCTGATCGACCAGCCGCTGATGCAATCGGTGATTGCCGATATGGTGGTGGAACAGGAGGCGGCAACCGCGCTGGCCATGCGGGTGGCGCGGGCTTTTGACGGTGACAGCGCGGCGGATCGGGCGTTTGCGCGGATCAGCGTGGCTTTGGCCAAGTTCGTGCTGAACAAACGCTGCCCGGCGTTCATTTACGAGGCGATGGAATGCCTTGGCGGGGTTGGCTATGTCGAGGAAAGCCCGCTGCCGATGCTGTATCGCGAGGCGCCTCTGAATTCGATCTGGGAAGGCTCGGGCAATGTGATCTGCCTTGATATCCTGCGCACTCTGGCGCGTGAACCACTGGCCGGTGAGGTGCTGTTTGGCGAGCTTGAGGCGGCGCGCGGCAAGGATCGCGCTTTTGATGTGGCGCTGACGAAATTCCAGGCCCGCTGGCCCAACGGTGCGCCCGAGGCCGAAGCGCGGTGGTTTGCCGAAACGCTGGCCAACCTGCTGCAAGCGGCGGTGTTGCTGGATCACGCGCCCGAAGCGATTGTTGACGCCTTTATCGCTGGCCGCATTACACGCGCACGCGGCGATGTGATCGGATCGGTGGCACTGGGGGATATGCGCGGGATTCTTGAACGGCTGGATTAGGGGCACCTGACCAAAGTTCCACTTCGCATTTCTGCGAAATCCTTCCTCACTCAATGGACCATCAGAACGATTAGCGATCGCCCATGTTCCACCCCGCATCCACCTTGCGAACCCGCGCAAGCAGCGCTAAACCCTGCCCAACGCAAATCTTAAGGAAATCCGCCCATGTCGATTGACAAGGACACCGCACGCAAGGTGGCGCATCTGGCCCGTATTGAAGTCGCCGAAAGCGAGCTTGAAAATCTGGCGGGTGAGTTGAGCAATATCATCGGCTTCATGG
>JAADIC010000059.1:0-8356 GCA_013151535.1 Alphaproteobacteria bacterium
TGGGTGCTTCCTTTTCGTCTACTGATTTCTCATAAAACCAGTCTGGCACATTTCGATGCCCTTCGGGGAGGGAGCATCCACTCCATCAATTCTGTAGATAACTCTCAGAATCTAGCAATCACAATGCCAGATGAAGCATTATTCCAACAGCTAAGGGACAAATTAGTTGGTGCTGGCTTGGGTGTACAAGAGCAAACGCAGATCATGGAGGCTATCGATGACATGGAATCCGCCAAGGGCACTCCAAAATTCAAAGAAAAATATCAAGGTTTTATAGCTGCGGCAGCAAACCACGCGGGTATCTTTGGAACTTTGCTGGCTGCACTTTCTATGTACATTTGAGATTGGTCTGCTGTAGCTTGATTGAAGTAACCCTCGCCACACTTTCATCATCCTAAACTCTTGCGCGGAATCAAGCCCGAAGGGCGCCGCGCAATCGCCGTTTCGCCCCTCGGGGCGGCGATTTGATTGGCGGTGTGCACAACACTTGCCTAATACAATCTTGGCCGACATAAAATGCCCTGACAATAACCTGTGCGCCACCCCACGAAACAGCGATTGCGCGGCTTGTGCCAAGCGTCAATGAATTAACCCATTTCCCTTGCCTCCCCCCCAACCCCCCGTTATACCGCGCGAGTGTCTCGGCCTCGGATTCGTTCTGGGGCCTGATACGTTTTTATCTACGCGGACCTACGGGGCCGTTCACCATAGGGGCCAGATGGTCCCGAAAGCAAAACGGAAGACAGCAAAATGGCACTTAAGTCGTATAAGCCAACGACTCCAGGCCAGCGTGGGCTGGTACTGATCGACCGTTCGGAGCTTTGGAAAGGCCGCCCGGTCAAGTCCCTCGTTGAGGGTTTGAGCAAACACGGTGGCCGGAACAATTCTGGACGGATCACAATGCGCCGCAAGGGCGGGGGGGCGAAACGCCTTTACCGTATTGTGGATTTCAAACGCAACAAGCTGGATATGCCAGCCGTGGTTGAGCGGATCGAATACGACCCTAACCGCACGGCTTTCATCGCGCTGATTAAATATCAAGACGGCACGCTGAACTATATCATCGCGCCCCAGCGTCTGGCGATTGGCGACACGGTTCTGGCCGCAACCAAGACCGACGTGAAGCCGGGCAATGCGATGCCGTTTTCCGGCATGCCGATCGGCACAATCATCCACAACATCGAGCTGAAGCAAGGCAAAGGCGGGCAGATTGCACGCGCTGCCGGCACTTACGCCCAGTTTGTTGGTCGCGATGGAAACTATGCGCAGATCAGATTGTCCTCGGGCGAACTTCGCCTCGTACGGCAAGAATGTATGGCAACGGTTGGCGCGGTTTCAAACCCCGACAACTCAAACCAGAACATCGGTAAAGCCGGCCGCAACCGCCACAAGGGCATTCGCCCATCGGTGCGTGGTGTGGTTATGAACCCGGTCGATCACCCACATGGTGGTGGCGAGGGTCGTACCTCCGGTGGCCGTCATCCGGTTACGCCTTGGGGCAAACCAACCAAGGGTGCGCGGACACGCAACAAGAAAAAGGCGTCCAGCAAACTTATCCTGCCCTGCGCTCGCGCCACGCCAAGAAGAAGGGCCGTTAATCTATGTCACGTTCTAACTGGAAAGGCCCTTTCGTTGATGCGCATGTGCTTAAGAAAGCCGAAGCCGCACGCGAAACTGGTCGTAAAGATGTTATCAAAATCTGGTCCCGCCGCAGCACCATCCTGCCGCAATTCGTGGGCCTGACTTTTGGTGTTTATAACGGTCGCAAGCACATCCCCGTGCTGATCTCGGAAGAGATGATTGGCCAGAAATTCGGCGAATACAGCCCGACGCGCACCTATCGCGGTCATGCTGCCGACAAAAAAGTGAAGCGGAAATAGTCATGGGCAAAGCGAAATCACCTCGCCGCGTGGCGGATAACGAAGCAATGGCAGTGTCGCGAATGTTGCGCACGTCGCCGATAAAACTGAACCTTGTGGCGCAAATGATCCGCGGCATGAAAGTTGAGGCGGCTCTGACGTCGCTTCAGTTCAGCAAAAAGCGGATTTCCGATGATGTGCTGAAAACACTTCAATCGGCCATCGCAAATGCAGAAAACAACCATGGCCTTGATGTGGACGATCTGATCGTCGCCGAAGCCTGGGTTGGCAAGAACTTGGTCCTGAAACGCGGTCGCCCGCGCGCCCGTGGCCGGTTTGGTAAGATCCTGAAGCCGTTCTCTCAGGTAACAATCAAAGTGCGCCAAGTTGAAGAGGAGCAAGCATAATGGGTCAGAAAATCAATCCGATCGGCTTTCGCCTTCAGGTCAACCGCACATGGGACAGCCGCTGGTATGCCAATTCCAAGGATTTTGGCAATCTTCTTCTGGAAGATGTCAAAATGCGCAATTTCATCAAGAAGGAATGCGTTCAGTCCGGCATTTCCCGCGTCATCATCGAACGTCCGCACAAAAAGTGCCGCGTGACAATCCATGCTGCGCGCCCGGGTGTGATTATCGGCAAAAAAGGCGCCGATATTGAAATCCTGCGCAAGAAACTGGCCGCTCTGACCGACAGCGAATTGCACCTCAACATCGTTGAAGTGCGCAAGCCCGAGCTTGACGCGCAACTGGTTGGCGAAAGTGTCGCCCAGCAATTGGAACGCCGGATTTCTTTTCGTCGCGCCATGAAGCGGGCCGTGCAGAACGCCATGCGTATGGGTGCCCTTGGCATCCGCATCAACGTGGCTGGCCGTTTGGGCGGGGCCGAGATTGCCCGCACCGAATGGTACCGCGAAGGTCGTGTGCCGCTTCACACCCTGCGTGCTGACATTGATTACGCGACGCAGGAAGCGCTGACAGCTTACGGCATCATCGGCATCAAGGTCTGGATTTTCAAAGGCGAGATCATGGAACATGATCCGGCAGCCCGCGATCGTCGCGCCCAGGAACTGCAAGACGGGGGTGGGCCACGTTCGCAGCGTCGCTAACGCTGATTGAACATCGCCCCTAGAGGAGAAAACCAATGCTTTCACCAAAGCGCTCAAAATTCCGCAAAGCCTTCAAAGGCCGTATCCACGGTCAGGCCAAAGGCGGAACCGACCTGAACTTTGGCCATTACGGCCTGAAAACCATCGAACCGGAACGCATCACCGCGCGCCAGATCGAAGCCGCACGTCGCGCCATGACACGCCACATGAAACGCCAGGGCCGTGTCTGGATCCGGATTTTCCCGGACCTGCCGGTTACCAAAAAACCAACCGAAGTTCGCATGGGTAAAGGTAAAGGCTCGGTCGAATTCTGGGCCGCCAAGGTCAAACCCGGCCGGATCATGTTCGAGATTGACGGCGTATCCGAAGTCGTCGCCCGCGAAGCCCTGCGCCTTGCCGCGATGAAACTGCCGGTCAAATGCCGCTTCGTGCAGCGCGAAGACTGGTAGGTGGCGGCGGGGTGAACCCCGCCCTACGGTAAGATATTTGAAAAAGGCGGGGTCGATCCCCGCCTTTTTTGCACCCGTAGGATGTGTGCTCAGCACGCATCTGTGTGACCCAACATTGATGCGTGCAGAGCACACATCCTACGGCCTCGCCATTGCCGGTTTAATGCGCTAAACCCCACCTATGACCCAAATAACCTCCCTTTTCGTCACCCGCCTTTACCGCGCCCATCTGTCTGAACACGGCAAGCCGCCCACACCGGCTGAGCTGGAGGCCGCTTGTCTGTCGATTGCTGACGACGACGAGGCGGGGCAGAATTGGTGTGAGGAGAACGGTTATCCCGGTTACACCTCTTACGCCTCGCTCGATGATCTGGCTTGGCGGTTTTCGCTGTTCAAGGATCTGGTTAAAAGCCTCGACAAACATGTGGCGGATTTCGCCAAGGATCTGGCGTTTGATCTGGATGGCAAGAAGCTGAAACTCGACAGCCTGTGGATCAACATCCTGCCCACGGGCGGCACCCACGCCAGCCACCTCCACCCCCATTCCGTCATCAGCGGCACAACCTATGTGGCCATGCCTAAGGGCGCGTCTGCCCTGAAGCTGGAAGACCCACGCTCGGCCCGCATGATGGCCGCCCCTGCGCGGTTGGCGGATGCACCGGAAGAATTACAAAGCTTCATCTATGTGAGGCCCGAGGTCGGTGAAATCCTGCTCTGGGAAAGCTGGCTGCGCCACGAGGTTCCGCTGAATATGTCGGACGAGGAACGGATCAGTGTGAGTTTTAATTACGGGTGGTCTTGAAGCATAGTCCGTAAGTCAAACAATTGTCCGACCTACGGTTCGGGCCGCACAGAGTTTGAAAAAACCTAACCTTTGCCCCAACCACCCTGTCGGGTATCCCAAACCCGCAAGACTTCAATCTGGGTTTCTGTCACGCGGTAGATCAGTGAAAACGGTGTTTTTCTGATGTGAAATTCCAGCACGCCCGGGTGCGCCACAGACCTATGGCCAACATAGGGATTGGCCGCCAGCAGCTTTTGAATGGCCTTCATGGTCTCGCGGGCGTTTTTGCTACCTTCCGGAAAAACCGACCGATAATAGTATCGAAACCAAGCGATATCGCGCGCGGCACTTGGCAGATAGACGATTTTCATGGCTGCGTCGGGGTAATATCCGGTTCCGGGCAGGGCAACTCATCATCCGTATCCCAGCTATCCATCCAATTGTTCATTGCCTTTTGCGAAATAAAAATACCGGTATCGGCCTCGGCTAACGCTTGCTCAATGGCCAGCCTTTTTGCCGCCTTCGCCTCAACCATCGCGCGGATTGCCCTGTTGGCAAGTTGTGCGGCAGGCCGATCTTCGAACTGCGCTTCTTGTTCGAGCGCCTTGCGCAAGTCTGTATCCATTCGGAACGTATAGGGGGAGGTTGACATGTGTTGTGTGTGCCTTCGGATTTGATTGTCTTATAATGTATACAAATGTCAGACTGGAGTCAATTTCGGTAAATCTTAACTACGGGTGGGGTGAAGCATAATCCTTAGATCGGACAATTGTCCGACCTACGGTTCGGGCGCGGTCCGGGCCTTTGGCCCGTGCCAATAGATATGAATCGCAATGCCCCAACAAACCCCCTTGCCACCCCCCACAATCACGCCTATAGACGCCTCTTCTAACACTGACTCCATCGGAATCAGGGTGACCTCGTGCTTGTGCATAAATGGGGCCCACCGGTGATGTTGAAAGGATATGCGTGATGAACGCCAACGACCTACGTGAAAAAACACCTGACCAACTGCGTGAAGCACTGGTTGACCTGAAGAAAGAGCAGTTCAATCTGCGTTTTCAGGGCGCCACTGGCCAGCTTGAAAATACCGCCACAATGAAAACGGCGCGGCGTTCAGCGGCGCGTGTAAAGACCATTCTGAACCAAAAGGCGGCCCAAGCAGCCGCTGAAGAATAGAGGAGCGTGAGCAATGCCTAAACGTATTTTGACCGGCACTGTAACAGGCGACCAAAATGAGCAGACCATCACGGTTTCTGTTGAACGTCGTTTCACACATCCTGTGCTTAAGAAAACCATCCGCAAGTCCAAGAAATATCGGGCGCATGACGCGGCAAACCAATTCAAGGTCGGTGATAAAGTTCGCATTGAAGAATGTGCACCGATTTCGAAAACCAAACGCTGGACGGTTGTTCTCGACGCTTAGCGCCGAACCATTCAGTTTAATCGAAACCGTGGGGCGATTTTGCAGCGCTCCTCAGGTCGGAGGAAAATAAATGATCCAGATGCAAACAAACCTGGATGTTGCTGACAATAGCGGCGCGCGCCGTGTTCAGTGCATCAAGGTTCTGGGCGGCTCCAAACGGCGTTATGCGTCGGTTGGGGACATCATCGTTGTTTCAGTGAAAGAAGCCATCCCTCGCGGGAAAGTTAAAAAAGGCGACGTTCGCAAAGCAGTCGTGGTTCGCACCGCCAAAGAAGTCCGTCGCCCTGACGGCACCGCAATCCGGTTTGACAGCAATGCCGCCGTCATCCTGAACACAGCGGGTGAGCCGGTTGGCACACGCATCTTCGGACCAGTTGTTCGCGAACTTCGCGCCAAGAACTTCATGAAGATCATCTCACTTGCGCCGGAGGTGCTGTGATATGGCTGCCAAACTGAAAAAAGGCGATAAGGTCATTGTTTTGACCGGCAAGGACAAGGGCCGGAGCGGTGAAATTACCACGCTCGACCCGAAATCCGGCAAAGCCAAGGTAACCGGCATCAACATGGCCATCCGCCATGTGAAGCAGAGCCAGAATTCCCAGGGTGGACGTATCCCGCAAGAAGCGGCGATCCAGGTTTCCAACCTTGCACTGGTTGATCCAAAAGACGGCGGCGCGACCCGCGTTGGCTTCCGTATGGAAGGCGACAAGAAGGTTCGTTTTGCCAAGAAATCGGGAGCATTGATCGATGTCTGATTATACCCCCCGCCTCAAGTCGCAATACGCGGAGACAATCCGCCCGGCGATGAAAGAAGAATTCTCGTATAAGAACGATATGCAGATCCCCAAGCTCGACAAGATCGTGTTGAACATGGGCGTCGGTGAAGCGGTTGCGGACAGCAAGAAAATCCGCTCTGCCGAGGCTGATCTGACCACGATTGCCGGCCAGAAGGTTGTCCTTACCAAAGCCAAGAACTCGATTGCGGGTTTCAAGTTGCGCGAAGACATGCCAATCGGCGTTAAGGTGACCCTGCGCGGCGACCGTATGTATGATTTCCTTGACCGTCTGGTCACGGTGGCCATGCCCCGGGTTCGCGACTTTCGCGGCGTTTCGCCAAAAAGTTTCGACGGGCGCGGCAATTATGCACTGGGCCTCAAGGAACATATCGTTTTCCCTGAAATTAATTTCGACAAAGTCGATCAGTTCTGGGGAATGGACATCGTAATCTGCACCACCGCCAATACCGATGCAGAAGCAAAGAGCCTGTTGAAGCATTTCAACATGCCTTTCACCGGTTAAGCGGACAGGAGAGAAATCAATGGCAAAAGCTGCAATGATCCAACGCGAGATTAAACGGGCCAAGCTGGTGGAAAAATACGCCACCAAACGCGCCGCCTTGAAAGAGATCGCATGTAATTTGGACCTGCCAATGGAAGAGCGTTTCAAAGCGCGTCTGAAACTGGCCAAACTGCCCCGCAATTCGTCAGCCGTGCGTATGCACAACCGCTGCCAGATCACGGGCCGCCCACATGGGTATTATCGTAAACTCAAAGTCTCACGGATCGCGCTGCGCGATCTGGCCTCGTTCGGCCAGATCCCCGGCATGGTCAAGTCGAGCTGGTAAGGGAGATCTGACATGACAATGATGAACGACCCTATCGGCGATATGCTGACCCGTATCCGCAACTCGTCCATGCGTGGGAAATCCACCGTGCGCACGCCCGCCAGCAAAATTCGCGGCTGGGTTCTGGATGTGTTGCAGGGCGAAGGTTATATTCGCGGCTATGAGGCGACCACCAATGCGGCTGGTCACCCCGAGCTGGAAATCAGCCTTAAATATTTTGACGGCACTCCGGTGATCCGTGAACTCAAGCGCGTGTCCAAGCCGGGCCGTCGGGTTTACGCTGGTGTGAAAGACATCCCGACCGTCCGTCAGGGCCTCGGGATTGCCATCGTCTCCACGCCCAAGGGCGTTATGTCCGATGCACAGGCTCGTACCGACAATGTCGGTGGCGAAGTTCTGTGCACGGTCTTTTAAGGAGGTCTGGCAATGTCTCGTATTGGTAAAAAACCAGTTGATCTGCCGGGTGGCGTTTCCGCCAGCCTGTCGGGCCAGACCATCGAAGTGAAGGGGCCGAAAGGCACGCTGAGCTTCACCGCAACAGACGATGTGACCATCACCATCGCTGACAATGCCGTTTCGGTTGCCCCGCGTGGCAGCTCCAAACGGGCGCGTCAGCAATGGGGCATGTCACGCACACGCATTGCAAATTGCGTCACCGGCGTCACCGTAGGTTTCAAGAAAGAGCTTGAGATCAACGGCGTTGGCTACCGCGCGCAAATGCAGGGCAATGTGCTGAAGCTGGCACTTGGTCTAAGCCATGACGTGAATTACGAAGCGCCCGAAGGCGTGACCGTAACCGCGCCGAAACAAACCGTAATCATCGTCGAAGGTATTGACGCGCAGGCTGTCGGCGAAGTCGCCGCCAAAATCCGCAAATACCGCAAGCCCGAGCCTTACAAAGGCAAGGGCATCAAATACAAAGACGAATATATCTTCCGCAAGGAAGGTAAGAAAAAGTAAGGAACCAGACACATGGCTACGACTAAGCGAAATCTGTTCCTTAAGCGCCGTATGCGCGTTCGGAACAAACTGCGTAAATCCGCGGACGGTCGTCCCCGGCTTTGCGTTCACCGCTCGAACAAGAATATTTCGGTCCAGTTGATCGA
>JAADIC010000059.1:8479-12464 GCA_013151535.1 Alphaproteobacteria bacterium
GTTGAGGCTTGTTATTTTGATCGCGGCGGCTTTCTTTTCCACGGAAAAGTCAAAGCCCTTGCAGACGCTGCCCGCGAGGGCGGCCTGAAATTCTAAGGAGGTTTCCGAATGGCTAGAGAAGACAGAGGCCGGGGCCGTCGTGACCGCGATGAAACTCCGGAATTCGCAGACCGTCTGGTGGCGATCAACCGCGTGTCCAAAACCGTAAAGGGTGGTAAGCGTTTCAGCTTTGCAGCCCTAGTGGTTGTGGGCGATCAAAAAGGCCGCGTTGGGTTTGGTAAAGGTAAAGCCAAAGAAGTCCCCGAAGCGATCCGTAAAGCAACCGAGGCTGCCAAGCGCACGATGATCCGTGTGCCGCTGCGTGAAGGTCGCACATTGCACCACGACATGGCGGGCCGTCATGGCGCGGGCAAAGTTGTGATGCGGACTGCTCCACAGGGGACTGGCATTATTGCTGGTGGCCCGATGCGTGCGGTGTTTGAAATGTTGGGCGTGCAGGACGTGGTGTCAAAATCCATCGGCTCGCAGAACCCATACAACATGATCCGCGCAACGATTGATGGTTTGAGCAAAGAGGCATCCCCTCGCATGGTCGCCCAGCGTCGTGGCAAAAAGGTTTCCGACATCCTGCCCAAGACCGAGGCTGCTCCGGCTGCCCCTGTCGAAACCGCAGAAGTGGAGGCTTAAATCATGGCAAAAACGATTGTAGTCAAGCAAACCGGCAGCCCGATCCGCCGCCCAGCCAAACAGCGCCAGACGCTGATTGGCCTTGGCCTGAACAAAATGCACAAAACGCGGGAGCTGGAAGATACTCCGGCTATCCGTGGCATGGTTGCGAAGATCAGCCATATGGTTGAGATTATTGAGGAAAAGGGTTAACATGTGGCGGGGATGCGTGCAGAGCACACATCCTACGTAGGGTGCGTGGTTTCACGCACCAACGGTAAATTCAAAACGCCCCGCGGGAAACTGCGGGGCGTTTTTTAAGTAGATGACACTTCTCGTTCAACTTCTCTTAGTTGAAAACGCCACCAATAAACGGCTTCCCTAAAATTGTGCAATTTGTCAAAAAGAATGGGCTCCAATTCGTATTCGTTCGGCTCCATATACGGTTCAGTGATAAAGCCCAAATCAAATTCCTTTAGAATATTGTTCCGTTCTTGCTCAATAAACTCCCAAAAAACCCAGTTTTCAGATCTCTTGGCTTTCCATTGCTCCCATTTTGAGGAAATTGCTACCTGGTGTTTGGCCGATTTTGGCCTATCGACCTTGTCGAGTACATGACCAACCGATCTGAGTAGCGCAAGTCCAGCAATCTAGTCTGTTTGCCAACTACCCCATCTAGGTTCAATATCTGAGTTTTGAAAATGAAAAAGAAGGCCTAAACAAAGATCATACGGTCTCCAAGAATGGAGTGTTTTAACTTCATTAGAAGAGGTGAAGATAGTAAGCGCAACGAGCGCCCCGTCCATTTCCAGCCTTTTCCCCCTCGCAAGATGCTGATCTGATTTGCCGAGATCGGTAGTTTGGAGGATAGCAACAAATGGAGCAACATTTGTTAGGGAAGGCAGGCTTGGGCACGTCACGTTTGGAAGTTTTGGAGGGTCCTACGGGGCGGCGAGATTGGCCTGATGATGTGAAGGGTCGGATTGTGGCCGAAACGCTGAAACCCGGTGCCCGCGTTGTTGATGTTGCCCATCGCCACGGGATGGCGGCACGGCATTTGTCGAAATGGCGGCGCCTTGCACGGGAAGGCAAGATTGTTGTGCCTGGAGATGGACTGGACGACGGACCGATGTTTGCGAGCCTTGAGATTGCGTCGGATAAAATACCCATTTTAAACGGCGGGTTTGTTACGATTGATTTTGGCGAAGTGGCGGTCTGACTGCCCAGTGATACCCCGGCACGCCGAATTGCGGACATCGCCCACGCGCTGCGGGAAACACGGTGATAATCCCGTCGCAAGCGGTGAAGATCGTGGTGGCGACAAATCCCCCTCTCGTGCATGCACGCATGCACTGCCGGGCAGTGGGTAGACTTCCGGAAAGGCCATGATGGCTTGGCAGCGGTGGTGCAAAATGAGTTGGGTCTGGAGCCGCATTCCGGCATCATCGTGGTGTTCAGGGCGAAACGCGGTGACCGGATCAAGGTGCTGCTGTGGGATGGATCGGGTCTGGTGATGGCATACAAGCGGCTGGAGCAGGGCACGTTTGCCTGGCCTGGCATCAGCGATGGTGTGATGCGACTTTCCAAAGCGCAGTTTGAGGCATTATTTGAAGGTCTGGATTGGCGGCGGGTTCTCGCGCGCCGGGTGCGACGGCCCTCTGCGGCAGAGTGACTCCGGCGACGTTTTGGCCGTGCGCTCCGGGTGGTTTTTCTATATAAAACAGGCATGTCAAAGGCTCCTGAACCCATTGATCTGAAACGACTTCCGCCGGATATCCGGGCGGCTTTCGAGATTGCGGCCCGTCTGGAAGCAGAAAGCGTGGCTTCCAGCTTCAAGGAAGCCAACGCGCGGCTGGAGCATCTGATCAAGGAACTGCATCACGCCCTTTACGGCAAGAAGTCTGAAAAGCTCGCCCCCGACGATCGCCAGCTGTGCTTTGAAGACCTCGAGGTGGCGGTCGCCGAGACCGAGGAACAGCAGGCTCGCCTGAAGGACGATGCACCGCACAAAAAGGCCAGGAAGCCCAAACGCAACCTTGGCAATCTGCCTGAAGACTTGCCGCGCATCGAGAAGGTCATCGAGCCTGACAGCATTCATTGCCCGTGCGGTTGTGGCGAGATGCTGTGGATCGGTGAAGACCGCACGGAACGGCTCGATATCGTGCCTGCCCAGTTGCGTGTCCTTGTAACCATCCGGCCAAAATACGCCTGCCCGGCCTGCAAGGGCGGTGTCACCCAAGCGAAAACTCCGCCGCATCTGATCGAGGGGGCACTGCCGACAGAGGGCGCTATCGCCCATGTGCTGGTCAGTAAATATGCCGACCATTTGCCGCTCTACCGGCAGAGCCAGATTCTGCACCGCTCGGGTCTCGATCTGCATCGTTCCACACTGGCGGGCTGGGTTGGCAAAGCGTCGTTCCACCTGACCCCGATTGTGGACCGGCTGGCCGAGCTTCTGAAGACCTCGACCAAGCTGTGGATGAAACCACCGCCCCGGTACTGGATCCGGGACGCGGCAAAACCAAAACCGGTTATCTTTGGGCCTTGGCCCGCGATGATCGAAGCTGGGGCGGGGATGACCCTCCGGGCGTGGTTTACTTTTATGCCGATGGACGTGCTGGCAAACATGCTGAAGAATTTTTGAAAGGGTTCACGGGCATCCTGCAGGTCGATGCTTATAGCGGCTACAACCGGCTGACAAAAGACACCCGCGCCGACGGGGCCCTGACACTGGCGTTCTGTTGGGCGCATGCCCGGCGCAAGCTGAAGGAAGTACACGACAGCGACGCTTCACCGATCGCCGCCGAGGGCCTGCGCCGGATTGCCGAGTTCTACAAGATCGAAGCCGAAATCCGTGGCACCTCCCCGGGCCAGCGCCACTCGGCGAGGCAAGCCCGAACCAAACCGCTGATGGACGACTTCGGCTTCTGGCTGAAAGCGCAACTGGCCCGCGTCTCGGGCAAATCCCGCCTTGGCGGAAAGCTGCGCTATATCAACAGCCACTGGGACGGCCTGCAGACCTTCAGCGATGGCCGGGTCGAGATCGACTCCAACGCCGTCGAACGCACAATTAGGCCGATTGCTTTGAATCGCAAGAACGCACTGTTCGCAGGTCACGACGAAGGTGGTAAAAACTGGGGCCGGATCGCCTCGCTGATCGAAACTTGCAAGCTTAACGGCGTCGAGCCATTCGCTTATCTCAAGGCAACATTGGAAGCCATTGCCGCAGACCACCCGGCCTCCAAAATCGATGACCTTATGCCCTGGGCCTTCACGCCGACGTCAAGCTGAAACCGGACGGTTTGTGCGTACCGCTTAC
>JAADIC010000178.1 GCA_013151535.1 Alphaproteobacteria bacterium
CCAGCCAGGACGCGAGGAATGTGAACACCAGCTCGACCTGCCCCAGCGCCTTCACATAGGCGGCGTTTTGCAAGGTAAACGCCATGAACCAACCGAGTGATCCCAGCACACCGGTCAGCCCCACCAGCGCCGTCACCCGCCACGAGCGCATGACCGCGCTGATCTGCCCAACCTCGCGCCAACGCAACCAGAGCAGCATCACCAGCGATTGAAACAGGGTGACGAAAGCCAGCGTCACCACTGCGCGGATGATGAAATCCCCACCCTCAAGCGATAGCGACGCGCCGCGATAGCCGGTGGCCGACACCCCGAACAACGCGCCCGAGGCCAGCCCATAGCCGGAGGCCGTGTTGAACAAGCGCGCCTTCCAGCCCAACGCGCGCGTGGTTTTGGGCGGGTCCGACAGCAAGATCACCCCCATCAAACCGATGACAATGGCGACAATCCCCCAAAGCGAGATCACCTCGCCCAGCACGATCAGCGACATCAGCGCGGTCCTGCATGACCTCGGTTTTCTTGAGCGTGATGCCGACGGTGAAATTGCGCTCGGCGAACAGCGCCACCACAAACATCGTCGCCGTGATCTGCGCCACACCACCAATCATCGCGAAACCGGCAAAGCGGGCGTTCAGAACCGGCATCTCGCGCAGCCCAGTGCCGATCAACGCCAGCGCCAACAACACCGCCAGCGGTGCGGCAAAAACAAAGCGCGCAAACGTCGCGCCGCCAGTGCTAAGCCGCGTGGCCTTCAGGTGTTTTTGCAGCATGAAGCGCAGATTTTGCGCGAATGCGGCGGCGATACTGATCGGGATCCAGAGTTCCATAGCGGCGTTGATGCCACGCGCTATCAGGTGTGTCTAGCGGCGGGATTTCCACAACGGATGCGGCACAGGATCCTTGGCGCGAAAGAAATATTTGCGAAACACCTCGCCATAATTGGCATAATAATAACCCTCGTTCCGCTTGAGGTATTTATTGGGGTCAGAATTGAACAGGCGCGGCATGTCATACCACGGAGCATTTGGGTGACTGTGATGCACCACATGGTAATTATTGTTCAAAAACAACCAGCTAAGCGGGCCGCGATCGGTGATAATCACCGTGCGACCGCGCGGTTTGTCATGGGCGCGGTGCTCAAGATAGGTGCGGATTTTCAGGAGGCCAAAACCAAGATAGGCGGCCAGTAAATAGAGCCAGAACGGCATCGCACTGTAAGCATCCAGCCACCAGATCACCGGCACCAGCCCCAGAAGGTGCAAAATCCATGCCTGCGCTACACCCACCTCATGATTTTGAATGGCCCTCATATCGCCCTTCAGCAACGCGATCATCGACAGCAACGGCCCCAGCAGGATACGCCCCAGCAGAATGTTGTTGAACCGCCGGATCAGGCGCATGGGTGCTGACATCTTGGCCCAAACCTCGGGATCAAGAAAGTTGGATTCCGGATCGTCATAGGGATCAGTCAGAATTTCGTCGTGGTGATGCGCCAGATGCAGCTCGCGAAACCGCTGGTAAGGGATCAGCAGGCCAACCGCAGGAAAAACCAGCGCCTCGTTAAGGGTTGCATTGCCGGTCGGATGCCCGTGCAGCACCTCGTGCTGCAACGAGGAATGCAGCGCGATCAGGATCGTCGTGGCAACAAAGGCCAAAGGCAAGGGCAGCATCGTGGTTGACAGCAAAAGCCCGCTATAACACAGGGCCAGCATTGCGACGGTGATGAATTCGAGCTTTGGGGCGTTGGATTTTGGGGTCAATTCAGGATCCGGATACAGGCGTTCACAGCCCAGAGTTTATCACGCCAGCGCGCGCCTACTGATGCTGGGAGTACGCACCATTTATTCACATTTGGTGATTTTTTTAACATATGACCGATTACGAAACCAACGTCCGCCCCCAGCGCACCCCAGCCCAGACCCGCTCGTAAATCATGTAGGTGGCCAATCCGATCAGGGCATTAATCAGCGCCATGGCCCCGCCCGTCCAAAGCGAACCCGTGAAGAAAAGGCCGATTATGACCATGACAACAAGGCCCATAAGCTGCCAGATCAGAGCCTTGACGATACTTCTAAGGCGCGAGTCCATGGGGATTTCCTTTGCTTGAATTCCGCTCTGTGGGAATTGTCTATCATTGCACCCCGCATCTGCGTATACTGGATATACGCATCATTTCTTCACCATCTGTTATTATATTCAACACGCATGAATAAAACCGACAAAAGAGACCGCTCTACCAGCTTTCGCACCCGCCTGGTGCAGGCCGCAGCCATGAACGGCATGAACCAAAGCGCGTTGTCGCGCGCCGTCGGGGTTGACCGCTCGACCATTTCGCAACTGATGGCGGGCAAAAATGCCCGCCTACCAAACGCGCAGGTGGTGGCCGAATGCGCCCGCGCGCTTGGCGTGTCAGCCGATTGGTTGTTGGGCCTGACCGAGCGGCCCGAACGCCCCGGTGATGTGATAAATTCTTATATGGCGGTCACGGATGCGGTGCGTTCATCGGCTGACGAGCAGTTGAACAAATGGCATCACGAGGCGGCGGGGTATAAAATCCGCCATGTGCCCGCAACCCTGCCCGACATCCTCAAGACCGCTGACATGCTGACATGGGAATATGGCCGCCAATTGGCGCGCACGGCCCCTCAGGCGATCCGGGCGGTGGATGACAATCTGGACTGGTTCACCACCCAAAACTCCGACTATGAAATCGCCTTTCCACTACACGAGCTGGAAAGTTTCGCCCGGGCCGAGGGCTATTACCGGGGGTTGTCACCAGATATCCGGCTGGCCCAGCTCGATTATTTCCTGAGCCTTTATGAGGAGCATTTCCCGTCGCTGCGCCTGTTTCTGTTTGACGCGCGCCAGGTCTATTCCGCCCCGATCTCGGTGTTCGGGCCATTGCTGGCGGTGGTCTATCTGGGCCAGCATTATATCGCGTTTCGCGAAAGCAGCCGGATCAAGACCTTTACCGCCCAGTTTGACAGTCTGGTGCGCGAGGCGGTGGTGGATGCGCGCGACATTCCCGACAAATTGCGCGCACTTAGGGCGGAAATCTCGGGGCGCTCAAGGATCAGCCAGCTTTAGCGTGAAACCAGCGGCCGATGGGCTGTCTCTTGCCGGTTCAGCCGGGCTCAAGCCTAGTCCCGTCCTTGCGCCGCCGCACGGCCCACGCCCTAGGCGGCGCCATCCTTGCGCGCCGGCGTTCCAGATGCCAGCGCTGATCGCCCCGCTGATGGGCGGGGGCCATGTACCAGCGGCTTTCCACGCCCTGAATGCCGCCCTGCCCCGGCATCAGCAACAGGCCAAGCGGGGTGGTGTTCTGTTCGCGCGCCGACGCTTCGGCGGCCAGATGCATCCGGCGCACAGCCGTTAGGTTGGGGGCGGCGGGCAGCTCGCACACCATCAGGGGCACAAGGCCGGAACGCAGGATTTCCTCGCAACACCACAACAGATCCTCGGGGCGTTTGGGCGATATGAAGGTGATCCGGCCGGGATTGATGAAGCGCGTCACCGCTTCGCCGTGCAGACGGTCGTGCTGCCACTGGGGCGTGATCCAGAACAGCGGTTGACTGGTGGCCGCCAACAGCTTTTCGGCCAGCATCAGCGCCAATGTGCGCCGCGCGGGGCCGCAAAATTCATGCACGCGGGACGGGGCCAGCGTGAGCTCGCCCAGAAACGGCAGGCCGGGTTTTTGGTGATGGGAGCGGCGCGACAGCAGGGATTCGGACATGGCGGAATACTATAATGTTCCGCGTTTGTTCTCAATCAAAAATTGCCGCATGCAAACACCGCTTGCACTTTATCGAGCGGCCCTTAGACATGTCCGGTAGGAAAAAGCAGGAGCCAGCATGCGCTATAATCCCCTTGGAAAAACCGGCTTGAAGATCAGCGAATTATGTCTGGGTTCAATGACATGGGGCACGCAGACCGCGCAGATTGACGCGCACCGGCAGATCGATACGGCGCTGGAACATGGTGTCAACATCATCGACACGGCGGAAATGTATCCGGTCAACCCGCTGCTCAAAAAGACCCAGGGCGATACTGAACGCATCATCGGTGAATGGGTTTCGAAAGGCGGGCGGCGCGGTGATGTGCTGTTGGCGACCAAGGCGTCTGGTGCCGGACATATGAATGTGCGCGGGGGTGCGCCGATTTCCAGCACGACGATCCGCCAAGCGGTCGAGACTTCGCTGACCAGCCTGCGCACGGATTATATCGACCTTTACCAACTGCACTGGCCCAATCGCGGCTCGTATATGTTTCGCCAGAATTGGACGTTCGATCCTACCAGCCAGAACAAGGCCGAGGTTCTGGACCATATGGAGGACGTGTTGGAAGAGCTGGGGCGGCTGGTTGAGGCCGGTAAAATTCGCTATTTCGGCCTGTCCAACGAAAGTGCCTGGGGCACGGCGCAGTGGTTGCGCTTGTCCGAGCAGCGCGGGCTACCGCGCGTTGCTTCGATCCAGAACGAATATTCGCTGTTATGTCGGCTGTTTGATCTTGATCTGGCGGAACTGTCCCATAACGAGGATGTCGGCCTGCTGGCATTCTCGCCCGTGGCGGCTGGTTTGCTCAGCGGCAAATATGCGCCTGATGTGACGCCCGAGGGCTCGCGCCGCAGTTTTGTCGACAATCTGGGCGGGCGGACCACGCCGCAGGTTTGGCGGGCGATAGATGGTTACATGACTGTGGCGCAAAAGCACGGGCTGAGACCGGTGCAAATGGCGCTGGCCTGGTGCCGCACGCGGCCCTTCATGGCTTCGGCGATTTTCGGGGCGACGACGCAGGCTCAGTTGATCGAGGCGCTGGGCACAGTTGATGTTATGCTGTCAGATGAGGTTCTGGCGGACATACAGGCGGTCTATCGCGCCCATCCGATGCCGTATTGAGCCTTGGCTGGTGTATTTGAGTATTTTTGGAACACTGAAAGCAGTGTCGGGATTGAGCGATCAGACTGGATCGGGGATGCTAAGCTCAAAGTGAATTGATTCCCTGAAGCTGGAGACCGCAATGCCCCTTCAAATGAACCGCGACGTTTTCATCACCTGCGCTGTGACCGGCTCCGGTGGCACCCAGGATCGCAGCCCGCATGTGCCGCGCAGCCCCGAGGCGATAGCCAATAGCGCGATTGACGCGGCCAAAGCCGGGGCGGCGGTGGTGCATTGCCATGTGCGCGACCCTGAAACCGGCGCGCCGTCACGCCGGCTTGATCTTTACCGCGAAGTCACCGAACGCATCCGCGACAGCGAGGTTGATGTGGTCTTGAACCTGACTGCGGGCATGGGCGGGGACATGATATTCGGCTCCGCCGAGCGGCCTTTGCCCTTGTCGCAAGACGGCACCGATATGGCTGGGGCGGCCGAGCGGGTGGCGCATGTACTGGAGTGCCAGCCCGAGATTTGCACGCTGGATTGCGGCACGATGAATTTCGCCGAGGCCGATTATGTGATGACCAACACCCCGGGCATGCTGGTGGCCATGGGCCAGATGATGACGGATATGGGCGTGATGCCGGAAATCGAGGCGTTTGATACCGGCCATCTGTGGTACGCCAAACATCTGGTTGAGGCGGGCGTTTTGCACGGCCCGGCGATGGTGCAACTTTGCATGGGGGTGCCGTGGGGCGCGCCCAACGACATGAATACCTTCATGGCGATGGTCAACAATGTGCCGGATGACTGGACCTTTTCGGCGTTCTCTTTGGGCCGCGACCAGATGGCCTATGTGGCGGCCTCGGTGCTGGCGGGGGGCAATGTGCGGGTCGGGCTTGAGGATAATCTGATGCTGGATCGCGGTGTTCTGGCGCGCAATGACCAATTGGTGGAGCGCGCGGTGGGCATCGTTGAGCGCATGGGGGCGCGGGTGATCGGGCCTGACGAGGTGCGCCAAAAACTTGGCCTGAAGAAAAGGCCGCTGGCATGAGGTGGCTGGCGCTGATCCTGTTATTTGCCAGCCCTGCCAGCGCGCTTGAACAACCGTGGATCGGCTATTGGGCCGGTGAAGGGCAGGATTGCGCCCTGGCTGGGGATGTTGGCGATGAAATGCCGACATACCTGTCACCGGATGGCGAGTTTGGCATGGAATATAGCTGTGAATTTCTGGCGATCACGCCGCTGGGTGTTGGTCAATCCTGGAAGGTTGAAAGCAAATGTCTGGATGCTGGTTTCGTAGAATTCTGGAACGTGATCTGGGTGCTGACGGCTAAGGACGACCTGCTGATGATTGGCGATCAAGGCAGTGTTACACGGATGAAACGCTGCGAAAAGCCGCAAGGATAGGGACATGACCATGAATAAACAGGCAGCCATCATTGGTGGCGGTGTGATCGGCGGTGGCTGGGCCGCACGGTTTTTGTTGAACGGTTGGGATGTGCGGATCAGTGATCCGGACCCCGAGGCTGCGCGAAAGATCGAGGCGGTTTTGACCAACGCACGCCGTGCTTTGCCGACGCTTAGCGATGTGGCGATGCCCGCCGAGGGGGAACTGACATTCTGTGGCTCGATTGCTGATGCAGCGGTTGGTGCCGCACTGATCGTTGAGGCGGTGCCCGAGCGTCTGGAGATCAAGCACAAGGTTTACGCCGAGATCGAGGCGGTGAATGATACCGGGTTGATCGCCTCGTCCACCTCGGGGATCATGCCCAGCGATTTGCAGGCGGAAATGGCCAATCCGGGCCGTCTGATCGTGGCGCATCCGTTCAATCCGGTTTACCTTTTGCCGCTGGTAGAGCTGGTGGGTGGCAAGGCGACCGACCCCCAACATATTGAAACCGCAAAAGAAATCTACACGTCACTTGGTATGTATCCGCTTCATTGTCGGGTCGAGATCGAGGGCTTCCTGTCGGATCGTCTGCAAGAGGCCCTGTGGCGCGAGGCCCTGTGGTTGCTGAAAGACGAGGTCGCCACAGCCGAAGAAATCGACGCCGCGATTGCTTATGGCCCCGGCCTGCGCTGGGCCCAGATGGGCACCATGCAGACCTTTCATCTGGCCGGTGGTGAGGGTGGCATGCGCGCCATGCTGGCGATGTTCGGGCCGTGCCTGAAATGGCCGTGGACCAAGCTGACGGACGTGCCCGAGCTGACGGATGCGTTCGTGGAGATGGTCGGCGAACAATGCGACACGCAGGCAGGCGATCTGTCGCCGCGCGACCTTGAAGTGATCCGCGACGACAATCTGGTTACGATTCTGCGCGGCCTCAAGCGGCGCAATTGGGGTGCCGGGCGGGTGCTGAATACATATGATGCGCGCCACCTAAGTGATGCCGCAACAATTGACTACAGCCCGTTCGCACCATAGAGATGATCGTACCCGTGGACTGGACCGATTATAACCACCATATGAACGAGGCGCGTTACCTCGAAATATTCTCCAAAGCCACCGATCGTTTCATGGAGCTGATGGGCTGCGATCAGGCCTATATCGCCAACGGCGGCAGCTATTTCACCGCCGAAACCCATATTCGCCATCTGGACGAGGCTCGGGCCGGGCAAGCTATCCATGTGGAGACCCTGTGCCTGTCTGGCGCGGGTAAGAAGATGCATATTTTCAACACACTCTTTGATGCGGAGGGCGAAGTGCTGGCCACGGGCGAACAAATGCTGATCCATGTGAGCTTGCAGACCCGCCGCGCCTCGGATCCGGCACCGCTGATCGCCGAAAATCTGGCCAAGGTCGCGAAACTCCACGCCAAACTGCCACGCCCGGACGGGATTGGCCGCGCGGTTGGGCAGTCCGTTAGCGTAATGGGCTAACATCCTGTTTATAAGTTGTATTTCACAGCATATTCCTGCACATACCGCAATAAAAACCACAGCATCACAGAAAACTCGCGTTCATTTCCCTTCTGTCAGGCACGCATTTTGCGCGTCGTATGAGAAATTGGAAATCGTTCCGTCTCTAATCCTGTCAACCGCCTCGTCTTTTACAAACAGCGGGACCAAGAACCACTCGCGTGGCACAACGGGATTGCCAAAACGGTCTTTTATTTCAATGTCCAGTCGCGCGGGTTCGAAAACTCGATGGATCAGGTTTTCAAGTTTGGTGCGATTGATGTTGAAGAGTTCGTAGGTGGCGACCACTTCAACATCTGCCATCAAGAATGTTGGTTGGAGCCTTGCGCCTGCAATGCGTTTTTTAACGCTCATATTGGTCACGCCGATCTTGTGAACCAATTCTCTGTTTTCGGCGACAAGCAGATGATCGGATTTGCTGCGCAGAACGTATATTGTGCCGCTCGCCGCGTCGCCAATACTGGTATGATCTGCAAACAATGGCCCCGCAGAAGGTTCAGTGATCCGCCTTCCCGCATCGTCCTTGTTCAAGGCCCGTTGAAGCGAGCGCATGAGCATGGAACTTTCTGTACCGTTGTCAAAAATGACGCGCAAGCGGGCGTCGGTGCGCCCTTGATCTGTTATGGTTGTCGCGCCCTTTTCGGCGACATAGGCTTTTTGCCCACCGACGATGAAGAAACGCCCCTTCTCAATCTCGGCCTTCATTTCAAAAGCTCGGGTTTGGCGCAGGCCGGCATCTAACTCATCCCGGACTTTGGCGAATAAAGGTTTGAAGATTTCAAAATCCGGACATTTCTCTCGATTGGCGACATCTTCTGCTGCCTTTTTCTCAGCGCTTGAGCGGACGTGTTTGAGGTCTGTGATGGCGGTGGTATCGGCCTCAACTCCGAGTTTTGCCAGCAATTTTGCGTCGTCCAAGTTTGCGGTTTCAGCGGCTGTAGCCTGCGCCGCACCCGACAAAAGCCCCTGATGGTCGAGAGGTTCCACCAACGCACGCCCACGCCACTCCTGTTGGGCAGCTATCCGGTCGAGCCGCACAGCGTAAATACGCTCAAAAATATTGCTCCCTTCGTTGTGTCGGGGGGCATGGCCATGCTCATCGAAAAAACGCTGCACCTCCTCAAAACCGGCGATGATCCGTTCTTCGCGGGGGGTTCGGATGGCGTGCTTCTTTTTCCCAACTTCGATGCCAAGATCAGCAAGCAGGGCGTCGTCTTCATCTGTGAAGTCAGCCATTTTCGGCCTCGGCTTTCATACGGGTAAGGAAGGCAACACCTTCGGCCATTCGTTTTTCCCACGCATCGGCGGAGGTATTTGAGGGAAGCCGCCCGCGTTCCTGCTTGAACTTCAAGGCACGTTTGGCAAGTTCGCGGGCCTCTTCATGGCTCAGGGATATTTTTTTGCCTGATATGATCGCCGCTACTTGCTTCAGGCTCTCTTCATTCATGGTCTTGGCCAGAATGGCATAGGCTTCACTGAACGGGTTGATCCGGTCGATCAGATCGATGTCCAGATCGCGCACGTCCATTGCAAATTTTCGCACCCCATCAATCAGGGCGGTATTGCCGGTTTTTTCGGCCTCATCACTGGCTAAAGCCATTTCCTTGGCCTTCTGCGTCAGGTTTAGGGCCGTGATCGCGTGTTGTCGAACCGCCTCTCGATCTTGGTCGTCAAGCCCGGGGTATCTATCCTTGATAATCTTGCCCATGCGCAGTTGGGTCAGTTCTTCAGCAAGGGTTTCACCCCCCGCGTGATCGCCGTCAAAAAGGCCGCGCTCCAGGGTTTGCTTGTCCTGCACAAAGGCGGTTATTACCTCGTTCAAATCCTCTTGGCAGATGCGTTCGGCTTCAACACTTTTAGGTTCTACCAGCCCCTTGATCTCGATCTGGAACTGCCCACTGGCTTCGTTGAAGCCCACATTGGTCTTTTCGGGATTGTACCCGCCCTCGCCATAGTCAAACCCCTCGACGGGGCCGCTTTGAGGCGTTTTGGGGGTGAAGTTGAACCGAGGGGCCAGAACCTGTTCCATCAGCAGACTGGCCGCGATTGCTTTCAGGGTGTCGTTCACCGCCTCGGTCACCGCCGCCTCGGCGGCATCGGGCTCAGCGATTAGGTTGGTAAAGCGGGCACGGGTCTTGCCCACAGCATCACGGGTGGCGCGGCCAATGATCTGCACAATCTCGGTCAGGCTGGAGCGATAGCCGACGGTTAGTGCATGTTCGCACCAAATCCAGTCAAAACCCTCCTTGGCCATGCCCAGCGCGATGATGATGTCCACATGAGCGCGGTTGTCTTTCTGCGTGGGGTCTTTCAGCGCGGCTGAAACCTTGTCGCGCTTGGCCGGATCATCATCCACCAGATCGGCGATCTTCAGCACACGGCCATCGGGTGTCTTGACCAAATGAAAGCCGGTCACAGGGTCAATGCCCTTCCAGTCGCCCAACTCGTCTATGATGTGTTCAACCTCTTTGATCTTGTCCTTTGTGCTTTCACGCGAGTTTACGTTCGGGATGTGCAGGATCGTCTTTTCCGAGGGGTCCAGCACCTTCAAAAGATCATCCGCATAGGGGCCGGAGTAGAAGAAATAGCCGATGTCGAGTGTTTTGAGATACTGATAGCCGTTCAACTGTTCGTAATAGGTGTAGGTGACGGTATCGAATTTGGCCTCGTCCTGTGGAGATAAAACCGCCTCGGCGTCGCCGCGGAAATACGATCCGGTCATGGCCACGATATGCACCTTGTCGCGGGCCATGAAATCAACCAGATGCGCACCCAGCTTGTTGTCGGGGTTGGCCGAAACGTGGTGAAACTCGTCAATGGCGATCAGGCGGTCATCGAACGCCTCAACCCCCAGCTTATCCACCGCAAAGCGAAAGGTTGCGTGGGTGCAAACCAGTATCCGGTCGTCGCTTGCCAGAAACGCCGCCACGGATTTGACCTTGCCACCATCTTCACCGGGTGCATTGCACAGGTTCCATTTTGGTTTGACCGCCCAATCGGCCCAAAACCCGAATTTGCTCAGCGGCTCGTCGTTGAAGCTCGCGCCAATCGACTTTTCCGGCACCACCACAATCGCCTGCTTCACCCCCTGATTTTCCAGCTTATCAAGTGCGATAAACATCAACGCGCGGGATTTGCCCGAGGCAGGTGGTGATTTTATCAGCAGGTATTGCTCGCCACGTTTGTCATAGGCCCGCTCCTGCATCGCGCGCATGCCCAGCTCGTTTGAGCGGGTTGAATTGCCGTTTCGGGCGTAGGTTACGCAGACGGAGGGAACGGATTTAATACTCATCGTTCAAACGCCTTTTCTGTTCGTCTATGAGGACTTTCCATCCCTGCAAAATATAGGGGTTCTCAACAAGCCATTTTCGTAAAGACAACACCGTTTCTATTCCATCCGCCAACATGTCCTGTTGCGCAGAAAAACTACCCTGATTGTCCACCGGTTCGGTCGGTATCGATATTATCAATCCCGGATTTGGGCGGGATTTGTTGGGTGGCTTCGCGGAAAACGAGGCTCCTATCTCTGTAGTATCAGTTTGCAATCGTTCATGGATTGCAGGTAGAAAAACGCCCCAACCAGCGAAAGTAACGGCGACATAATTTGCCCTTCTATCTGATCCGCGTCCCAATTCATGGGCAAACCGTCTCGGTCGAATATGGCTAGGTATTTCCGCAAGTGACTTGTTCTGATTGAATATCATTGATGTGCTTTCACGCGGATTTGCAGGTTTCAGCATGCTGTTACCTGGACTGATCTGCGGTGCCAGTTCTGCAAGCATCTTCACATATTTTGCGTTGAAATCTCCAACCACGCTGTCAGGAATCGATGTGTACCCTCGGCGGTGCTTGTAAATGGCTTGATCGAATAACTCCGCCCGAAACCGGTATCTCAAGACGGCCTCGTCACCAGCCTCCTTCTCAGCGTTAACAAACCAATCCCGGATCGATTGATACGTCAGACACACATCAAACTTCGATATGAATTGATAGTGCTGGGCGCGGTAGCCTTCGGGACACACAACGATCATTGCGGTGACATCATAGTCCGGGGAAAGAACATCCAACTCTTCGCGGTAACTCTCGGCCTGATCGGGTTGCTCTTCTGCGTCAATTTTGTTTTCAATTAGAAGCGCGGAGCGTGTTTGATCGTCATGAATGATTTCAATGAATATATCGATCTCGCGGCGAGACCGGGTACGGCGTTTGCTGTGTTTTGGACCTGTCACACTTTAGTGCCGCTCCGGGTGCTCATTTAAGCGGCCTTTCGTTCAAAAGCCAATGGGCTTTTCCAGCCTAACGCC
>JAADIC010000315.1 GCA_013151535.1 Alphaproteobacteria bacterium
GCACCAATCGGGACGGATATGGAAGGTGCGCTGAAGCGCACCCTACGGTTTGCTTAGCGTATTCATTCACAATAAATTTGCTGAAATTGCGACTAAGAGCCCGAGCACAGCTGTAAATAGAGCCAAAATCAGCGCGTCTTTGTTTCGTTGTAAGAATCCGAGCTTGAAATGATTCACGAGTTTCGGTTTTTGAAGTGCAAACTGCAGTAAAGGCAAAAGCAATGGTCCTAATACTACAGTGACAGAAAGTGCTAATACCGCAACCTTTCTGGAAAGGAAGTCATTTTCTATTATCAGAAAAACCTGCTCAATGTTGAGCCATAAAAAAATTTGCGGTAAGAAACTGACGTAAATAAACCAAGGCGCGCCAATAACATTGGTCCATGACTGAAAGGACTTTAGGTCTGAGACAATGCTTTTAGCCTTCGTGTTATTGTCTGTGAACTCATAAACCGTTGTATTGTAGTCATTAAACCTTATTTCCAACTCACCAAGCCGAACTTTCATCGGAAACCTCAATGCTCCAAGATGATCTCTTATTTCGTCAAGAGTTTCAAATACAGTGTCGTCGCAAATGAGTTCAATTGCAGACTCAGTACTCGCGTGGGCTTCAAGCAAAGAAAGAAGTTCCTTGGTCGAAAGCTTAACATTTGGTACTTCTTCTTCAAATAATTTTCTTGTAACTTTTTTCATCTAAACATCCAACTCCTCCACAAACCGCGCATTCTCCTGAATATACTGAAATCGCAGCTCCGGCTTCTTCCCCATCAAACGCTCCACCAGATCAACCGTTTCCCCCGGCTCGTCCTCGTCCACGGTCACCCGGATCAGTTTGCGGGTGGCGACGTTCATGGTGGTGTCTTTCAGGTCTTTGGCGTCCATTTCACCCAGGCCCTTAAAGCGTGAAATGTCGATTTTGCCCTTGCCGCCCAGACCTTTTTCCAGCCAAACATCACGCTCGGCCTCGTCCGTGCAATAGACCCGCTTGGCGCCCTGGGTCAGGCGAAACAGTGGTGGGCAGGCCAGATAGAGGTGCCCCGCGTCGATCATTGGCCGCATCTGGGTGAAGAAAAACGTCATCAGCAGGGCGGCGATATGGGCGCCGTCGACATCGGCGTCGGTCATGATGATGACCTTGTCATAGCGCAGGTCTTCGACGTTGAACCGCGTGCCCATGCCAACGCCAAGCGCCTGACAGAGGTCACTTATCTCGTTGTTCTGGTTCATTTTATTGCTGGCCGCGCCCAGTACGTTCAGGATTTTACCGCGCAGCGGCAACAGCGCCTGGGTCTTGCGATCGCGCGCCATTTTGGCCGAGCCACCGGCAGAATCGCCTTCGACGATGAACAATTCGGTGCCGTCGCGCGCGGAATTTGAGCAGTCGGTCAGCTTGCCTGGCAGGCGCAGTTTCTTGGTCGCCGATTTGCGCTGGGTTTCCTTTTCGGCGCGGCGGCGCAGGCGTTCCTCGGAGCGCAGCACCAGATAATCAAGGATCGCGCCGGCCGATTTGGTGTCTGCTGCCAGCCAATTGTCAAAGTGATCGCGCACCGAGGCCTCAATCAGTCGCGCCGCCTCGACCGTGGCCAGACGGTCCTTGGTCTGGCCGACAAATTCCGGCTCGCGGATGAAGCACGACACCATGGCGCAGCCGCCCGACATCACGTCGTCGCGGTTGATTTGCGCGGCTTTGCGGTTGTTGACCAGCTCCCCATAAGCCCGCACGCCCTTAAGGATTGCGGCCCAGAAACCGCTTTCGTGGGTGCCGCCCTCGGGGGTGGGAACCGTGTTGCAATAGCTTTGCACGAAGGCGTCGCGCGCAGGCGTCCAGTTGATCGCCCATTCGACGAAACCGGGGGTATTGTTGCCAAACTTTTGCGCGAATTCAACCTTTCCGGCGAAGGGTTTGTTGGCGTAAGTGGCGCAGCCCTCAAGCTGTTCGCCCAGATAATCGGCCAGACCGCCGGGGAAGTGAAACACCGCGCTTGTCGGAGTTTCATCAGTGTTTCCAAGGGTTTCCGGCGCGCACTTCCAGCGGATTTCAACACCGGAAAACAGGTAGGCCTTGGAGCGTACCATCTTCAATAGTCGCGCCGGTTTGAAACGCAGGCTTGGGCCGAAAATCTCGGCATCGGCATGAAACGTCACCTTGGTGCCGCGCCGGTTTTGGGTCGGCCCAAGGTTTTCGATTGGTCCCTGCGGGATGCCACGGGCGAATTCCTGCACATAAAGCTGCTTGTGGCGCGCCACTTCAACCCGCATGTGATCGCTTAAAGCGTTAACCACCGAGGCCCCGACGCCGTGCAAACCGCCCGAGGTTTGATAGGCTTTGCCGGAGAACTTGCCACCCGCATGCAGCGTACACAGGATCACCTCGAGCGCCGATTTATCGGGGAATTTCGGGTGCGGATCAACCGGGATGCCACGGCCATTATCGGTGATCGAAATGGCGAAATCGGGGTGCAATTCCACCTCGATGCGGCTGGCGTGACCGGCCACCGCCTCGTCCATGGAATTGTCCAGAACCTCGGCCACCAGATGATGCAGCGCGCGCTCATCCGTGCCGCCGATATACATGCCGGGGCGTTTCCTGACGGGTTCAAGCCCTTCAAGCACCTCGATATCGGAGGCGGTATAGCTGGCTTGGCCGGGATCAGCGGCGAGGAGGTCTGGGGCGGTCATGCTGCTTCGATTCTTGGTTTTTGTTTTACCGGATTAGAGCATTTTTGCGCGGGTGTGGGCAAGGTGGCTTGCCACCGCGCGATCCAAAAACGTTGAACCAGCGGGATTTTACACATTCTCTGGCGGTTTCATCCGCTGGCCACGGGGCCGCGTTGGCATCTGCCGGTTGTGGCGGAGAAGTTCGGGCCATCACATTCCCGTTGCCAACCCTTGGCCTTTCAGGAAAAAACAACTATAAAAAGTGTAACAGAGAAGTGTCGCAAGTTAAGATAGTAAATTACGCGTTAGGGGTGCAAGTGCATGAAATGGAAAGAGGAATACGCGACCGGTATCAAGGAAATCGACGAACAGCATAAAACCCTGTTCGCCGCGACGGAGGGCTTTCGCCAGGTGCTGAAACTTGGATGCAGCGCCGACACCTTTGAAAGTTTTCTGGAGTTTCTGAACCTTTATACCGAGGTTCATTTTGACTATGAGGAGGGGTGCATGCTGTCGCGCAATTGTCCGGCCGCCTGCAAGAACAAAAAAGAACATGCGACGCTTAGCACTTTCCTTGAAAGCGAACTCCGGTATTACCGGAAGAACGGCTTCAAGCCACGCCGGGCCGTGAAATTGCTGGATGTGATCGACAGGTGGCTTGAAAGTCACATCTGCCGCATAGATGTGCAGCTTAGGGAGTGCGTGAAAAAGTAATGTAGGTCGGACAATTGTCCGACCTGTGATTCTGGCACTAAAATCCAAAAAATCTGGCCCTATTGCTGGCGCGGTTCCTGCTGCAAACTCCTGTCAAGAAATGGATGCGACTGAGCTCGCTGGCTTTTACCCATATTCTCCACCTGTCAAAAAGGACCACCGCCATGGAATCAGGCTTTTACACCAACGACTTGGAACGCATCGTTGAAGCGGATCGCAAGAACGTCTGGCATCATCTCAGCCCGCACAAAAAATATGAAACCGTTGATCCGATGGTTATGGTTGAAGGCAAGGGCATGCATGTCTGGGATGCCAAGGGCAAGAAATATCTGGACGCGGTGTCGGGCGGGGTCTGGACCGTCAATGTCGGCTATGGCCGTGAAGAAATCGCCAATGCGGTGCGCGATCAGTTGGTGAAGCTGAACTATTTCGCAGGCTCGGCAGGCTCGATCCCCGGTGCGCTGTTCAGTGAAAAGCTGCTGGAGAAAATGCCGGGGTTGAGCCGGGTTTATTTCTCAAATTCCGGTTCGGAGGCCAATGAAAAGGTCTATAAAATGGTGCGCCAGATCGCGCATAAGAAATATGGTGGTAAGAAATACAAGATCCTGTATCGGGATCGCGATTACCACGGCACCACGATTGGCACGCTGGCCTCGGGCGGGCAGGACGAGCGCGGCGCGCAATACGGCCCGTTCCCTGAAGGCTTCGTGCGGGTGCCCCATTGCATGGAATATCGCGGCCAGTTTGGCGATGTGGCCGATTACGGGCTGCGGGCGGCGAACGCGATTGAGGAGGTCATTCTGCGCGAAGGCCCTGACACCATCGGCGCGATTGTGCTGGAGCCGGTGACAGCCGGTGGCGGCGTCATCACCCCACCCGACGGCTATTGGCCACGGGTTCAGGAGATTTGCACGCAATACGACATTCTGCTGCATATCGATGAAGTGGTCTGCGGGTTGGGGCGCACCGGCACATGGTTTGGCTACCAGCATTACGGCATTAAGCCGGATTTCGTGACCATGGCCAAGGGCGTGGCCTCGGGTTACGCCGCGATTTCCTGCACCGTGACCACCGAGGCGGTGTTTGAGATGTTCAAAGCCAATCCCGATGATCCGCTGGATTATTTCCGCGATATTTCCACCTTTGGCGGCTGCACCGCTGGCCCGGCGGCAGCGCTGGCGAATATGCAGATCATCGAGGACGAGAACCTGCTGGAAAACGTCACCGAGATGGGCGACTATCTGATGGGCCTGATGCAGGGCCTGATGGACAAGCACGACGTGATCGGGGACGTGCGCGGCAAGGGGCTGTTCTGTGGTATGGAGCTGGTCAGCGACCGCAAAACCAAGGAACCGGTTGACGAAAAGCTGGCGCAGGCGGTGACGGCGGATTGCATGGCCAACGGGGTGATTATCGGCGTCACCAACCGATCTGTGCCGGGCTTCAACAACACGCTGTGCTTAAGTCCGGCGCTGATTTGCACCAAGGCCGATCTGGACGAGATCATCGGCGCGATTGACGCGGCGTTGGGGCGGGTGTTCGGGTAAGCCTAAGCCTGAGGACCAAGAATAATTTTATCGAAAATTATTCCGGCTGAAAATCTTTCGGGAAAGATTTTCCCATCCGGCGTTTCGGTCTGATACGCCGGACTTTCACCCGCGCCACGGATTACTTGCGCGCCGCCGCGCTGACGCTGGCCAGCAGCAGAACCACGCAACCGGCCAGCAACAGCCAGCCGACGGTGACCAGATCGAACACCTCAAAACGCGCCAGTGCAGCGCTTGTCGCAACCAGCGCCAGCACCGCCAGTGTCATGCGCGCATCTGCCATGAACATGCCGACAAGGTCTTTCAGAACCTGAAAAATGATACTCATGCCCGTGCCTCCGATTTAAGAGTGTGCGCCAGCCCTGCGGCCAGCAAGCCGGTGATAAGGAAGACGCCGGCCAGATAAAATAATGCGAGGTCCGCGCCGGGCCAAAGCACGCCCAGCCCTTCGCCGACCCAGAACACCCCAAAGGCCGACAGCATGACGCCAACCCCGAATTTCAGGGTGTTTTCCGGCACTTTGGACAAGGGTTTATGCACCATTGCGCCAATGATTAGCACCACGATACAGGCCGCCAGCGCACCCATGGCGGCGGGCCATAACAGGCCACGACCAGCACCCACGGCGATGACGATGAACACAACTTCCAACCCCTCCAGCAGCACCGCTTTGAAGGCGGTTATTCCGGCGATCCAGTCAGCCGAGCTGTTTTTGCGCGCCGCTTCTTCATTAAATTCGGCCTGTTCGCGGGCAAAAATCGCCACCTCGTCATGCAGCGCGATCACACCACCAGCTCGCAGGCTGGCCTTGCGCAGCCAGCCCATGCCGAACAGCAACAGTAAAACACCGATCACCAGTTGCAGGATGTGAAGCGGCACCCGATCCAACAGCGGGCCAAGGATGATAATCAAGGCGGCCAGCACGCCAAGGGCGGCGAATGTGCCGATCAGGGCTGGCTTCCATGAGCGCAATGTGGCCACGGCCAGAATGATGGTGAAGGCTTCGACCACCTCGACCAGCGAGGCTAAAAATGCGGCGCTGATGGCGGGGGCTGCGGTTGACCAATCCATTTGTGGCCCTTTCAGTTGTTTTCATCATGGGCGTTGAACACCCGTTTGGCGTAATCATCCAGAACGGTTTCACAGGCCGCAACCCGGCGCGCGGCTTCATCTGCCTGCGAGGCTTTGTAAAAATCGAGCGCCTGAATGCGCCCCAGCCAGCCTTGCAGCTTCTTCAGATCAACCTCGTTTTCCTCAAGCTCGGCAAAGGTGAAATGTTTGGCGCTGATTTCTTTGGCGACTTCGGCCTCGAAATCATCGCACTTGTCGATAATTTCTTCATAGGCATCATCGCGATCCGACTGGAAACGCGATACCACCCGATCTTCCTGGGTCTGATCCAGAGCGACGGTTTCAAGAATGACGCAGCTACCGTTATTTTCCAGAATATCGTTTTCCAAGGTCTTGATCTGGCGGATATGCCTATCGGTCTTGGGCAGTAAACAAACGCCGTTTTGCAAATAGACCGCCCCCAACCCCTTGAGCTTGCGCCAAAGCGCGATGCGCTTGGCCGCCGGGTCAGGCGGGACTTTATAGGTCAGCAATAGCCATGTGATTTCGGTCATGTGGCGTACATAATGTAACGGTGGTAACAAATCAAGAGAAATTGTCCGCGACATCTGTAGCGCGACCACCGACCCTTGGTTGATTTGCGTCAAAGCGGCGTTAACCCGCATTTGTTAAAGTTCGGGCAAATCAATGGAGATGTGAATGACAACTGCGCGATCAAAGGCAGGCAATGGGCCTGTGGCCGATGAGGCGAACCACGCCGAAGTTTTCCCGGTGCTCACCGAAGATACGGTGCGCCAGACCTTCGAGGGCGGGGTTTACCCTTACCCCGACAAGATGAAAAAGGCGGAATACGAGGCGGCCAAGGCCAGGTTGCAGGCTGAATTGTTGAAGGTGCAGCTTTGGGTGCAGCAGACCGGGCAGAAGTTCGTATTGCTGTTTGAGGGGCGCGATGCGGCTGGCAAAGGTGGTACGATCAAGCGCTTTATGGAGCACCTCAACCCGCGCGAAGCCCGGGTCGTGGCCCTGCCCAAACCGACCGTCAAGCAGACCGGCCAGTGGTTTTTCCAGCGCTATATCGAGCAATTGCCGACAGCGGGCGAAATGGTGTTTTATGACCGTTCGTGGTATAATCGTGCCGGGGTCGAGCGGGTCATGGGGTTCTGCAAACCCAACGAATATCTGGAATTCATGCGCCAGACGCCGGAATTTGAACGCATGCTGACGCGCTCGGGCGTTCAGCTTTATAAATATTGGTTTTCGGTCACACAGGAAGAACAGAAACGCCGGTTCGAGGCGCGCAAGGAAGATCCTTTGAAGCGTTGGAAGCTGTCCCCCGTAGATCAGGCGTCGCTGGGCAAGTGGAACGATTATACCGAGGCCAAAGAGGCGATGTTCTTTTACACCGACACCGCAGACGCCCCCTGGACGATCATCAAATCCAACGACAAGAAGCGCGCCCGCATCAATTGTATGCGCCACTTCCTAAGCTCGCTGGACTATCCCGACAAGGACCACGACATCGTGCAGGCCCCCAATCCGCTGATCGTCGGCCATGCGGGGCAGGTGATCCACCAGTCCGACCACATTCTGGGCGCGGCATTGCACCCGGACCAGCGCAAAAGTTAGACCGCCGAAAGCGCTGGTGTGTTGAGGGACATTTGAACAATGTTCCCTAGGCTAGTTCGAATAACCGGTCTGCGAGATCTGACATGCACCGTATTTTCTGGAATCTTCCTTTGTTGATAACGCGAATAGCCGCGCGCTGGGCTTTATAGCCTTCACTATTGCCTTTTTCATGTTTCCCAATTTTGTTGCCAAGCTCTGGAAGAGGTTTCCTGGGTGAAGACCCGAACCACAGGAATTCCACCAAATCCAGGGTATCAGGATTAAAACGTATCCAAATGACGCATCCGGCGGGTTTATCCGCCAGCCGGATGTTGATCTTTTGCCTCGAGGTTTTGGCCCCAACGAAACTGGATTTCATTTGAATATGACGCTCGATCCCATTGGCCTCAAGCAAGATGTCATACCCGCTTCGGTCGGTGTGGCTTCGCAGAATGTCCATCTCGGTACCGCGTTTCCACATCTCTTTGCAGAGTTCCCCAAGGAAACCGTGTTCAAGATACTGCTCCCTCAGGCTTGATGCGGTATTATGTATGGCGTCTGGCATTTTTTCCTCGTGGTTGCGGTTTCAACAGCCGCTAAGCAAATGCAGTTTAGGCGTCCACCGCCTTCTTGCGCAACCAATCGGCCAGATCGCCCTCATCCGTCAGCCCCTGGGCGGTGGAGATGATGATCTGACCGGTTTCTTCCGTATTCCAGTCAAGTTCTACCCCGTGCACCTCTAGGCAAGTTTGCATGGTCCGAAAGGCTGTGCGTTTGTTGCCGTCATTAAAACAATGGCCAGTGGCGATCACCACGGCGTAAGTGGCGGCCAGTTCGAACACATCGTCAATCATGCCGTAAGCCAACCGATGATCGACCCGCGCCATTGCCCCTTCGAGTGATTTGTCAAGCGCGCGGCCCGGCAACTCGCCGGGGTTCAGCACTTCATCATGGATGCTTTCAACCAGATCCACGGATAAAAGATAAAAGCTCATTTGTCTTTCAGATAGTCCAGCACCGGTTGCACCCGCTTACGGCTGCGCCTCAGACTCTCCATCACCTGTTCTTTGGTCAAATACACCGGCTCCTCCAAATTCACGATCTCGGCGGGCACAAAATAGCCCACGCAACGTGAATTTTTCATGACCGCCACAGGTTTTCCACCCGCCTTGGCCAGCACTTTGTGCGGCTCGCGCATTTCGGTCATGGTGGCGATGCGATTGGTCAGGAGGCGGGTCATTGGATGTCCTTTGAAATGTGTATTGAAATATATATTAGCATATGCGATATAAATGTCAACCAAACCAAAGGAGTCGCCAGATGTGGAACGAACGCTATAGCAAGCCCGGATTTTTGTTCGGCACCGAACCCGCCGCCTTTCTGGTGGCGCAACAGGATTACCTGATCCGCGGCCAGAAGGCGCTGGCCATTGCTGACGGTGAGGGGCGCAACTCGATTTTCATGGCGGAAAAGGGTATGGACGTGACGGCGCAGGACGCGTCCGACGTGGCGATTGACAAGGCACGCGGGCTGGCAGCGGCGCGCGAGGCGCGGGTGGATTTCCAGCTTGCCGACCTCAACGATTGGGATTGGGCCGATAACAGTTTTGATCTGGTCGCGGCGATTTTCATCCAGTTTGCCGACGCGCCGTTTCGTAATGAAATCTTTGCCGGTATCAAGAAAACCCTGAAGCCGGGCGGCGTGCTGTTGTTGCATGGTTATACCCCCAAGCAAGTCGAATACGGCACCGGCGGCCCACCCACGGCCAAGAACATGTATACTGCGGACCTGTTACAGGCCAGTTTTGAGGACATGGAAATCCTGCGCCTTGAGGGCTATGACCGCGAGGTGGACGAAGGGCGCGGCCATTCCGGCATGTCAGCCTTGATTGATCTGGTTGCTCGTAAACGCTGAAATCCCGATTGCCGTTTCCCCCAGCCTAACCTAAGGCTGGGGGATGAAAAAAACCACTCCGCCCATGCCCCACCCGATGCCGTATTCCGGCCACCTGAAGGCAACCCTTGTGCTGGGCCTGCCAATCGTCGGCTCGCATCTGGCGCAGATGCTTATCACGCTGACCGATACGGTGATGCTGGGTTGGTATGGTGTCGACGAGTTGGCGGCGGTGGTTCTGGCCAGCTCGCTGTTTTTCGTGCTGTTCATCGTCGGCTCGGGCTTTGCTTTCGCGGTCATGCCCATGGTTGCCATGGCCGAAGGGCAGGGCGATCACACCCAGGTGCGCCGGGTGGTGCGCATGGGGCTTTGGATCACGGTGATTTACACCTCCATCATGATGCCGATCCTGTGGAATTTTGAGGCGATCCTGCTGGCCATCGGCCAACAGCCCAAAATCGCCAAACTGGCATCATCTTACATGATCGTCCTGCAGTGGAGCATGTTTCCCGCCATGCTGGTCATGGTGCTGAAGAACTATTTATCCGCGCTTGAGCGGGTGAATGTGGTGCTGTGGGTGACGATACTGGCGGCAATCCTGAACGGGCTGGTCAATTACGCGCTGATTTTCGGCAATTGGGGCCTGCCCGAACTTGGGGTTGTCGGCGCGGCGCTGGCATCGGTGTTCAGCACACTTTTATCGTTTATTATCATTGGCCTATACGCCTATTACCTGCCCGCCCTGCGCGATTACGCCATCTTCACCCGCCTCTGGCGCTCGGACTGGCCGGCGTTTCTTGAGGTGTTTCG
>JAADIC010000141.1 GCA_013151535.1 Alphaproteobacteria bacterium
TGACCGCCAAATTCGCCGATCATCTGACCTCGGCCATCATGGTCTGTTCAGGCTCTGAAGCCAACGATATAGCGCTTCGCATGGCGCAAGCGGTGACCGGCAAGACCGGCATCATTGCCACTGATATGACATATCACGGCAATACCGCCGCAGTCAGCCAGCTTTCCATCCGCAAACCGCCGATTGGCGGCTATACCCCGAACGTGCGCCATGTGCCTGCGCCCGATTGCCTGCGCGGGCTGTCGGCGGCGGATTTCACCATGCATGTAGAGGCCGCAATCGCCGATCTGCAAACCACCGAACACGGTGTTTCCGGCCTCATCATCTGCCCGTTTTTCGCCAACGAGGGCTTTCCCACCCTGCCGGACGGCTTTCTTGATGGCGCGGTCGCCGCCATTCGCCGCGCCGGCGGGGTGATTATCGCGGACGAGGTTCAGCCCGGTTTCGGGCGCATCGGCACCCACTGGTGGGGCCATGAAAAGCTGGGGATCACGCCCGAGATCGTCACCATCGGCAAGCCCATGGCCAACGGTCATCCGGTGGCGGCTGTGGTCGCGGGCCTTGAAACGCTGGCCGCGTTTCGGGGTGCGTTCGGCTATTTCAACACCTTCGGCGGCAATCCCGTCAGTTGCGCAGCGGCCATGGCGGTGCTTGAGGTTATCGACAACGAAGGCCTTGTGGAAAATGCCCGCATGGTTGGCGATTACGCCCTGAACCGTCTGCGGGTTCTGCAAGACAAGCACCCTGTTATCGGCAATGTGCGCGGCTCGGGCCTGTTTTTTGGTGCGGAAATGGTACTGGACGACGCCATGACCCCCGCCAGCAACTTCACCGCGAAGGTGGTCGAAGGCATGAAAGCGCGTGGCATTCTGCTGGGGCGGCTTGGCACCAAATACGCCACGCTCAAGGTGCGCCCGCCGATGGTGTTCAGTCGCGAAAATGCCGATCTATTGATCGACACACTGGATGCAGTTCTAACCGAAACGCCAGTCACCCCGTGATTGAATTGGCCACAAATGCACTGGCCGCATGGGGCAGCGGCAGCACCCCGCGTCTAATCAGCCACCGTGAAAACGCGGTGTTCGCAGTCACGCTGGGCAACGGCCAAAAGGCGGCCTTGCGCCTGCACCGGCCCGGTTACAATTCGGCACCCGAGATCAAATCCGAGCTTTGGTGGACGCGGGCCCTGGCCGGGGCCGGTTTCCCCGCACCCGCGCCGATTGCCACTGAAACCGGTGCGCCAATACTACATCTGCCTGATGGCCAAATCGCCACCATGATCGAATGGGTTGAAGGCGCTCAAATCGGCGAGACTGGCACAGCTTTGGCCGGAAACCTACCCGCACAAACCACGCTTTACCGCCGACTTGGCGATCTGCTGGCGGAGCTTCACACCACCAGCGATGCCTTTTCCCTGCCAAGCGATTTCCAGCGCCGCGATTGGAACCTTGAGGGCTTTCTGGGCGAGGCCCCGCTTTGGGGCCGGTTCTGGGAAAACCCGTTGCTGGACGAGACCAACCGCCCCTTGATCCTTGCGGCCAGACAAAAAGCCTTTGAGGAATTGACAGCTTTCGCACCAAATGCCGATTACGGCCTGATCCACGCCGATGCTTTACGCGAAAACGTGTTTCGTACAGGCGACAGGCTGACCCTGATCGACTTTGACGATGCCGGTTTCGGGTTTCGCATGTACGATCTGGCGGTGGCCCTGTCACAAAGCACGATGGATGACAATTTCGAGGCCCTGAAAGCGGCTCTGCTGGAAGGCTACGCCCGACACCGCCCGCTATCTCCACACGACATTGAGCATTTCACCTTGTTCATCACCTTGCGCGCCTTCGCATCATTCGGCTGGATCATGCCACGGCTGAAACCCGATGATCCCGCCGCAAGCCGCTATCTGCTGTGGGTGACACGAGCGGCAGAAACCTACCTGAAAGGTTAACCCGCGCTTGCATGAATCGTATGTACAGGATGTGTACAGATTGTGTACGGGTTGTGTACGCCCAAAATCGCCTAAACCAAAACCTCAAGCGCTTCCTGTGCCCCGACCGCAAACACCCGCTTATAGCGCGCGATTTCGCTTTCAGGCCCCATCGCCTTGTTCGGGTTGTCCGACAGTTTCACCGTCGGATTGCCGTTGGCTGCGACCGCTTTGCAAACCAGCGAAAACGGTGCCAGCGCGTCATTTTCAACCAGCCCGCGAAAATCGTTGGTCAGCAATGTTCCCCAACCGAACCCGACCTTGACCCGGCCCTTGAACTGCGCCGAAAGCTCCTCGATCTTGGCCACGTCCAGCCCGTCTGAAAAGATCAACAGCTTGTCGCGCGGATCCTGACCGACGCTTTTCCACCAATCCATCGCCACCTCGGCAGCCGTCGCCGGATCGCCGCTGTCAATGCGAATACCGGTCCAGTTCTTCAACCAGTCCGGTGCGTTTTGCAAAAATCCCTTGGTGCCGTAAGTGTCTGGTAATACGATCAAAAGATTGCCATCATGTTCTTTTTGCCAATCCTCAAGCACCTTATAAGGCGCTTGTACCAGCTCGCTATCAGACTTGGCCAAGGCGGAATAAACCATGGGTAATTCGTGGGCATTTGTACCGATTGCCTCGACCTCGCGCTTCATGGCGATCAGGCAATTCGAGGTGCCGGTAAACTTGTCACCCAGCCCTTCGATCATCGCCTGCACGCAGGTATCCTGCCACAGAAACGAGTGCCGTCGCCGCGTGCCAAAATCCGCCAGAGACAGACCGTCAATCGCTTTCAGACGCTCGATCTTTTCCCAAACGCGGGTCAGGGCACGGGCGTAAAGCACCTGCAATTCAAACGGTCCCATGCCCGCCAGCACCTTGCGCGAGCGCAGCTCCATAATGATCGCCAGTGCCGGAATTTCCCACATCATCACCTCGGGCCACTTGCCTTCAAAGGTCAGTTCATACTGGCCATCACGGGTCTCCAGATGATAGGGAGGCAACCTAAGCCCTTCAAACCACGTCATAAAGTCCGAGCTGAACATGGCACGCTTGCCGTAAAACATGTTGCCGCGCAGCCATGTGCTTTCACCCCGCCTAAGGGAAAGCGTGCGCACATGGTCAAGCTGTTCACGCAACTCACCCTCGTCAATCAGTTCGGCCAACCGGATGGATTTCGTGCGGTTAATCAGGCTGAAGGTGACGTTGGTATCGGGGCGGTTGTGAAACACCGATTGTGCCATCAGCAGCTTGTAAAAATCAGTGTCGATCAGGGATCGTACGATCGGGTCAATCTTCCACTGATGGTCATAGACCCGTTTAGCGATATCCATATCTCAATCCGCCAGTTTGACGCCGTGATCCAGCATATCGCGCCGGGCCGCAGCCAATGAGCCATCCAGATCAATCGCCCGGCACGCGCCTTCCAGAACGGTCACGCCAAAACCCAGTTTGGCCGCGTCAACAGCCGAGAATCGCACACAAAAATCGGCTGCCAGCCCGACCAGTACCAGATCATGAACGCCGCGTTCACGCAGATATCCCTCAAGGCCAGTGGCGGTTTTATGGTCATTTTCAAAGAACGCGGAATAGCTGTCGATGGTGCGGCGATTGCCTTTGCGCAGGATCAGATCAGCCGTATCGGTCTGCAAATCGCTGTGAAACGCCGCCCCGTTTGAGCCTTGCACACAATGGCTCGGCCACAAAACCTGCGGCCCGTAAGGCATATCGACCACCGTAAAGGGATCGGCCCCGTCCTGATTATCCGCAAACGAGGTGTGATCGGCAGGATGCCAATCCTGCGTCAGCACTCTGACCGCAAAATCCTTTTGCAGCGTGTTGACCCGAGGGATGATTTCATCCCCGCCAGCCACCGCCAGATTTCCACCGGGGCAGAAATCGTTCTGGATGTCGATCATCAGCAATGCTTTGTCCGAGCGAGGCATGGTGCCCTCCTGAAAGTTCCGAACTTAAGACCTAAAAGGCCGCGCCGCTCAGGTCAATCCTGCCATCGTCAAATCAAAACGCGCCTCTTTCTTCATAGGGCTGCTCTTTCACCGGCAGATGCACAATCGCCGAAAACGCGGTCGCCCCGACACCAACCCACCAGACAGTGGTATAACTGCCGTTCAGATCGTACATCAATCCACCAAGCCAGACCCCCAGAAAGCTGCCCAACTGGTGGCTGAAAAACACGATCCCGTACAGCGTTCCCATATGG
The DNA here is from genome assembly GCA_013151535.1 of Alphaproteobacteria bacterium. GTDB lineage: Bacteria > Pseudomonadota > Alphaproteobacteria > Rhodobacterales > Rhodobacteraceae > UBA5972. Next base: position 4,194 of record JAADIC010000141.1, read on the forward strand.
CGCAGCCCGAAGATATGCGCCACCAACCCGCTGGTCAGGGGCACAGTCGCCAGCCACAGTGACCCCATCAAAACCGAAAACACCAGCACGCTTGTTGGTGTGATCGGCATCAGAATAAACACCGCCGCAATGACTGTCCGGCCGATATATATACCCGCCAGCAGGTATTTTCGCCGATACCTGCTGCCAAGATAACCGGCCGTCACCGTGCCAAAAATGTTGGACAAGCCGATCACCGCAATCGCAACTGCCCCAAGGGCTGCGGTTGTGCCAACACCGATACTGGCCAGAAATCCATTGGGATCAACGGCGCTGCTCATCTCAGTCACGAGGGCGGGAAAATGCGCGGTGACAAAGGCCAGTTGATAGCCGCAGGAAAAGAAACCGGCAAAAATCATCAGGAAAGACGGGTCTGTCATGGATTTCTTCAGGACCGAACCCAGACTCTCCTCAAGCTCGGCGCGGCTGGCAAGTTTGGGCGTGCGCATCATCGGCAGAACCGCCAGCACCGCAATGATCGTGGCGGCAAACACCAGAAACACCGATTGCCACGGCATCATCGACAGCAACCACTGGGCCGTCGGTGCTCCAATAACCTGCCCGGCAGAACCCGCCGCCGTGGCAATGCCCAAAGCCATGGAGCGATGCTCGTCCGATGCGGTGCGCCCGACCACGGCCAAAATCACCCCAAAACCGGTTCCGGCAATCCCGAAACCGACAAAAACCTCAAGAAACTGCATGCCTCCCGGCGTAACCGCAAAGCTGCTGGCAACTAGACCCACCGCATAGACAAGCGCACCCAGAATGATTGCGCGCCGATCCCCGAACCGCTCCGCGAATGCCCCAAACAGCGGCTGGCCGATCCCCCAAGCCAGATTCTGGATCGCAATCGCCAGCGAAAAATCCGCCCGCAGCCAGCCGAATTCACTGGCAATCGGGATCTGAAACACCCCGAACGAGGCGCGAATGGCAAAGCCCACCAGAACGATGATCGAGCCCGCAATCAGGACAGGTGTAAACAGCGGTGCACGGGTTTCAGACATATTCAATCCAACAGAATTCAAAACGCGACGCTGCGTGATAATTCCCGCAACGTCAAAAGAAATCTTGTCGATCTTGCCATCACATATGGTTATGGTCCGCGCACCTGAACCGAATAAAACCAAGGGAATTCCTGTGCGTAACCAGTTGCAGTCAAATTATGATGAACTGGTCGCCACAGACGCGCTGCGTCTCGATCCTGCGCAGGTTCAGGCCCTTGCCGCGCTCGAGCCGATCCGTGTCTATCTGGAGCTGACAACAACCCGCCGCACCGGCCTGATTGCCAGTTTCACCGGGCGTCACAAACCGGTGCCGCCGCCCGGGCTTTACCTCTGGGGCCGGGTTGGGTCGGGCAAATCCATGCTGATGGATCTGTTTTTTGCCCGCACCAATATCAAACGCAAACGCCGGGTGCATTTTCACGCTTTCATGCAGGAAATCCACGACGCGATCCACAAGGCGCGCCAGAAAGGCACGTCTGACCCGATTGCGCCGGTGGCCAAAGCCGTCGCGACCGAGGCGCGGCTTTTGTGTTTTGACGAGATGCAGATCACCGACATTACGGATGCGATGATCGTTGGGCGGTTGTTTGAAAACCTGCTGGCGCTTGGCGTAATCATCGTCACGACCTCGAACCGTGCGCCAAACGACCTTTATAAAAGGGGCCTGAACCGGCAATTATTCCTGCCCTTTATCAGCCTGATGCAAACCAGCATGCGCGTGCATCATCTTGAAAGCGAGACCGATTATCGCCAAGATCGCCTGCGTGACCAGCAGACATGGTTCACCCCGCTTGGCGCGGCGGCGACGTCTGAACTTGACCGCATTTGGGCTGATCTGACCAGCGGGCAAGACCATCCGCTGACCCTGCGCATCAAATCACGCAAAGTCACGCTGGCGCATTTTCACAACGGCATCGCGCGGACTTCTTTCGCCGATCTGTGCCAAAAGCCACTTGGTCCAGCGGATTTTCTGGCAATTGCGGGCGCTGTTCGGGTGCTGCTTCTGGATGACATCCCGAAAATGTCACGCGCCAAAAACAACGAGGCCAAGCGGTTTGTGACATTGATCGACACGCTTTATGAGGCCCGCGTGCAATTGATAGCGACCGCCGAGACCGAGCCAGAGGAACTTTATGAACAAGGTTCCGGCACGTTTGAATTCGAGCGCACGGCCTCACGCCTCAGGGAAATGCAGTCAGCGGATTGGCAAAACGGCTAATTCTTGCGCTTTCTCAACTGCTTCAGCAAATCCGTGGTGGCAAATCCATCGGCCTTGACCTCGATTGAAGTCTGAAACGCCCGGATCGCGGCGATGGTGTTCGGCCCGACAATGCCGTCGATCTTTTCCAACTCGAAGCCGCGCCGCCGCAGCAATCGCTGCATCTGTTTCTTCTGCTTGAACGACAACGCCTTTTCCCCGCGCGGCCAGCTCGCCTGAATGGGATCGCCACCCATAATCCGGTCGCCCAGATGCCCGACCGCGATGATATAGGCGTCAGCCGTGTTGTACCGCTCGATCACCTGAAAATTCTTGAAGATCAGAAACGCCGCGCCCCTAGCCCCGGCAGGTAGCAAAATCGACGAGACCCCGTGATCCG
>JAADIC010000242.1:0-4041 GCA_013151535.1 Alphaproteobacteria bacterium
GGCGTTCATCTTTTCCTGCACTTGCAGGCGCTTGGCAAAGGCGTCAACCACCCGGGCCAGCTTGGAAATACCGACCACGCGTTCGGTCGGGATATAGCCGACATGGGCCTTGCCGATGATCGGCGCCATGTGGTGTTCGCAATAGCTTTCCCAGCGGATGTCGCGCAGAACCACCATTTCGTCATAACCGTCCACCTCTTCAAAGGTGCGCTGCAACATGGCGGCCGGGTCTTCGTCGTAACCGCGAAACCAGTCACCATAAGCCCGCGTCACCCGCCCCGGTGTATCGAGCAGGCCTTCGCGGCTCGGGTCATCCCCCGCCCAGCGCAACAGAACGCGCACCGCCTCCTCGGCTTCAAGGCGGCTGGGTCGTATCAACGGTTTCTTATCGTCTATTTCGGTTTCAATAGCCGGGTCATGAATATTCATGTCTTCCCCCTTGGTTTCACCTTAGCTTGGCACATCTGGGCATTTTACAGAACAATTACCAGTCCCAATACGACCCCTCTTGGTGTGGTTTTGTGAACAGCTCGACATTTACGCGACTAAAAGATTATCAGCACGCCTTCACTACAACCCATAGGTGTTAACAAATTCTTAACGCCAGAGGCCTCAGACCGTTTCAAGCGCCTGCATGATATCCGCCAGCAAATCGCTGGGGTCTTCCAACCCTATCGAAATCCGTACCAACCCGTCACTGATACCCAATGCCGCGCATTGTTCGGCGCTAAGGCGCGAATGGGTGGTGGTGGCGGGATGGGTCACCAGCGATTTGGCAGATTGTTGGAGATCAGGATAATGCCCAGCGCGTTCAGAAACCGGAACGCCCCGGCTTGGCCGCCCTTGAGAACCAGTGACAGAACCGTGCCTGCCTTGTCCATCTGCTTGGCCGCCAGCGCGTGTTGCGCATGCGAGGTCAGGCCGGGATAGATCGTGCGTTCCAGCTTGGCATGGCCCTCAAGCGCTGTGGCGATTTCCAGACAGCTATCGGCCTGGGCGTGACAGCGCAGATCAAGCGTCTCCAATCCTTTCAGCATCACCCAGGCATTGAACGGGCTAAGCGCGCCGCCGGTATGTTTCAGGTAAGGCTCCAGCGTTTTGCGGATGAAATCCTGCGTGCCCAGCACCACGCCACCCAAACAGCGGCCATGGCCGTCGATATGTTTGGTGGCGGAATAGATCACCACATCAGCCCCCAGCGCCAGCGAGCGCTGGAAGATCGGCGTGGCGAACACGTTGTCGACCACCAGAAGCGCGTCGTTTTCATGGGCAATCTCGGCCACACCGGCGATATCAATCACTTCCAGCGTCGGGTTTGACAGCGCTTCAAGGAAACACAGCTTGGTGTCGGGGCGGATGGCCGCACGCCAATCCATCAGATCGGTGCCCTCGACGAAGGTCACCTCGACCCCAAAGCGCGGCAGCAGGTTTTCAACGATATAAAGGCACGAGCCGAACAAGGCCTTGGCCGACACTACATGGTCCCCGGCCTTGAGGGCTGAAAACAGCGCGCCATTGACCGCCGCCATGCCGGAAGCGGTGGCGAACGCGTCTTCAGCCCCTTCAAGGGCGGCGATGCGCTCTTCAAACATGCGCACGGTCGGGTTGCCGTAACGGGCATAGATGAATTCATCCTTGCCCAGATTATCGAACCGCGCCTCGGCGGTTTCGGCGGTGTCGTAAACGAAACCCTGCGTGAGGAATATCGCTTCGCTCACCTCGCCGTACTGGCTGCGGCGGCTGCCGGCATGCACCAGTTTTGTTTTCGGTTTCCAACTATCGCTCATCTGCATCTTCTCCATTTGACGCCGCCACAAAAAAGCCCCCTACCATCGCTTGGCCGGGGGCATCTGTCAGCGACCATTTTAGTGGAAATATTTAACGTGGCCCACAATCCGGTAACAAATCGCCACAAGGATGTTCTAGGGGATATGGCCTGGCGGGTCAATGCATTTGCCATATGGACACGCGTTTGATGTATCTCGGCAAGGGGTGAAACAGGCACGCAATTAAAGTTTGCTGAAATCAGCGATTTGGCCGAATTTTGGGCTTGCAGGGGTCGTCAACACAAGCTAAATCACGCCACACCATCGGCTGCGGGCGTAGCTCAGTGGTAGAGCACTTCGTTGCCAACGAAGATGTCGTGAGTTCGAATCTCATCGCCCGCTCCAATCTTTCCCAACCGCTTGAACCGGTTTTGATTATTTGGCTTTGCAGATGATTTCCCCACCGCGCCGGATATGCGGCTTGTCCCCCTATAAGTGCGACGCGCGCAGCCAGCCGCCGCTAAACTAGCTCCCCTGCGGGTGAGATTGCGGTTTTGCCGCCGATATAAGGGTGCAGCGCCGGCGGTATCCAGATCGAGCCGTCTTCCTGCTGGCCGTTCTCCAGAACCGCGATCAGACAGCGCCCGACCGCAAGGCCAGAGCCGTTCAAAGTATGCACATAATCCGGCTTTTTCGCGCCTTCCGCCCGGAAGCGCGCATTCATCCGGCGGGCCTGGAAGTCACCGCAGACCGAGCACGAGGAAATCTCGCGATAGGTGTCCTGGCCGGGCAACCAGACCTCGATATCATGGGTGCGCTGCGCGCCAAAGCCCATGTCACCGGTGCACAGAACGATGGTGCGGTAAGGCAGCAGCAGGGCCTCAAGAATACGTTCAGCACAACCGGTCATGCGCCCAAGCTCGGCGCGGCTGGCTTCGGGCGTGGTGATTGACACCATTTCGACCTTTTCAAACTGGTGCTGGCGCAGCATGCCGGAGGTGTCGCGCCCCGCCGATCCGGCTTCGGAGCGGAAGCATTGCGACAGCGTGGTGGTGCGGCGTGGCAAATCGGCCTCATCCAGAATTTCACCAGCCACGAGGTTGGTCATGGTCACTTCGGATGTGGGTATCAGCCACCAGCCATTGGTGGTCTGATAGCTGTCCTCGGCGAATTTCGGCAACTGGCCGGTGCCCACCATCGCCTCGTCCCGCACCAGTACCGGCGTCCAGACCTCGGTTAGGCCGTTTTCGTTGATATGGGTGTCGAGCATGAATTGCCCAAGTGCCCGGTGCAGGCGCACAATGGCCCCTGACAACACCACGAAACGGCTGCCCGACAGCTTGGCCCCGGCCTCAAAATCCATGCCCCCCTTGGCGGCGGGGATTTCAAAATGCTCCAGCGGTTTGAAATTGAAACTGCGCGGCGTGCCCCAGCGGTTGATCTCGATATTATCGGCCTCATCCGTGCCCACGGGCACATCGTCATGCGCCAAGTTGGGAATGGCCATCAGCATTTCGTTCAGCCGCTCGTTTTCGGCCCTGGATTGCTCTTCAAGCTGGGCGATTTCGTCCTTTTTGGCCGATACCAGCGCGCGCAGGCGCTCAAACTCGGCCTCATCCCCCTTGGCTTTGGCGGCCCCCACTTGCTTGCTGGCGGCATTGCGATCGGCAAGCGCGGTTTCGGCGGCGCGGATGCTGGCGCGGCGGCGCGTATCAATCGCCAGAATGTCAGCCGACATTGGCGCAAGATTGCGCCGGGCAAGGCCCGCGTCAAACGCTTCGGGGTTGTCACGGATTTGGCGGATATCGTGCATGGGGTCGGCCTTTTGCAAGCGGTGGGCGGTTTTAGTGGGTTATGCAACAAAGATTAGCGGGGATAAAGCACGTTATACCCCTTCTAATCGGCCAGCCCACGGCCTACATAGCAGGCAAGATCACCTTGCCATCGCGCGCGCCCAAGGCTAGGGTGCCGCGACTTTGAAACCGGCGGAAAACCTCCGCCCATACCGAGGATATTCCGACCATGTTTGTGACCCCTGCTTACGCTCAAGAAATCGGTGCCGGTGGTCTTGGCGGGATTGGCCAGTTCCTGCCGCTGGTCCTGATTTTTGCGATCATGTATTTCCTGCTGATCCGCCCACAGCAAAAGAAGGCCAAGGTGCATCGCGAGATGGTTGCAGCCCTTAGGCGTGGCGATCAGGTCGTCACCCAGGGCGGTATCGTCGGCAAGGTGACCAAGGTCAAGGAAGACGGCGAGGTCGAGGTTGAAATCGCCA
>JAADIC010000242.1:4080-10881 GCA_013151535.1 Alphaproteobacteria bacterium
AGCAAAACCGAACCGGTTGATAAATAAACCGCCCATAAGCAACCCCCTTTAACGAGACCTGATCCGCCATGCTCCAGTTTTCCCTGTGGAAGAAAATCACCATTTGGGGGCTTTGCCTTTTGGGCGTCGCTCTGGCCACGCCGAATATATTTTATACCAAGGTCGAGCAAAGCAATGACGCGAGGCTGGAATTGGCCGCCGGAATGCCGACCACGCCCGAGCGTGTGGCAAAAGCGGACCAATGGCCGTCGTTTCTACCAAGTGCGCTGGTCAATCTGGGGCTTGATCTGCGTGGTGGCGCGCATCTTCTGGCTGAAGTCAAGGTGGAAGAGGTTTATGCCGTCAGGCTTGACGCCATGTGGAGCGCCGTGCGCGACGAGTTGCGCACCGAGCGTGCCACCATTGGCACGGTGCGCCGTCAAGACAGCCCGCCCGATGAGTTGCGGATAAAAATCTCCAAACCCGATCAGATCGCGCGCGCCATTGAAATCGTGCAGGGTCTGGCCCAGCCGGTGGTGTCGCTGACTGGTATCGGTGCCACGGATATCGAGGTACGCGGTGAAAACGGTATCATCATCGTGACCCTGTCAGACGCCGAAAAGGTAGCCACTGATGACCGCACGCTGGCCCAGTCGCTGGAAATCATCCGCCGCCGGGTGGATGAGGTCGGCACCCGCGAACCCACCATCCAACGTCAGGGGGACCGGCGTATTCTGATCCAGGTGCCGGGCATCGGCTCGGCCGAAGAACTCAAAGCCCTGATCGGCACCACCGCCAAGCTGACCTTCCAGCCGGTGGTGCGCAGCACTGGCGACGCCAATGCCAATCCCGGCCCGCGCAACGAGATTGTGCCGGATATGGAAGATGAAAACCTGTTTTATATCCTCGAGAAAAGTCCGGTTGTAACCGGCGACGAGCTTGTCGATGCCCAGCCTTCGTTCGATCAGAACGGTCAACCGGCGGTGTCTTTCAGGTTTGATGCAACCGGCGGGCGCAAATTCGGGGTCTATACTGCCGACAATATCGGCTCGCCCTTTGCGATTGTGCTGGACAATCAGGTGATTTCAGCCCCGGTGATCCAGTCTTATATCTCGGGCGGCTCGGGCATTATCACCGGCAATTTCAGTGTGGCGCAAAGCACCGATCTTGCGGTTCTGCTGCGCGCTGGGGCCTTGCCCGCCGGCATGACCTTTCTGGAAGAGCGCACCATCGGCCCGGAACTGGGGCAAGACAGTATTGACGCGGGCAAGGTCGCGACCGTGATCGCCTTTGCCGCGGTGCTGGTGTTCATGGTGTTAAGTTACGGGCTGTTCGGCATCTTCGCCGATATTGCGCTGATCCTGAATGTGGCCCTGATATTCGGCTTGCTGTCCCTGATCGGGGCGACGCTGACCTTGCCGGGGATTGCCGGGATCGTGCTGACCATCGGCATGGCGGTGGATGCCAATGTGCTGATTTTCGAGCGTATCCGCGAGGAGCTGAAAACCGCCAAAGGCCCGGCCCGCGCCATTGAGCTTGGTTATGAAAAGGCGATCTCGGCGATTGTTGACGCCAATGTCACCACCTTCATCGTGGCGGTGATCCTGTTTGCCATCGGCTCAGGGCCGGTGCGCGGGTTCTCGATCACGCTGGGGCTGGGGCTTATCACCTCGGTGTTTACCGCGATCTGGGTGACGCGATTGTTGATATCGACCTGGTTGGACTGGCGCCGCCCGCGCCAGATCGAAGTATAGAGGAATAGGATTATGCGACTGAAACTTGTTCCCGAAGGCACCAAGATCGATTTCTTCCGCTTCGCCAAGCTGACCTTTGGCGCGTCTGTTCTGGCGATGGTCCTGTCGGTGGTGTTGTTCTTCATTCAGGGTTTGAATTACGGCATTGATTTTCGCGGCGGCACGACCATTCGCACCGAAAGCACCGTGACGGTTGATATCGGCGCTTATCGCGATGCGCTTGCGCCGCTTGATCTGGGCGATGTGACAATAACCGAGGTGTTTGAAACCGGCTTTGACAACGCCAAGAACGTGACCCAAATCCGCATCGAACAGCAAGAAGGCGACGAGGCGGTGACGGTTGAAACCCTGACCGCCCTGAAGACCGCCCTGCGCGCGATTGATCCGGATATGGGCTTTCCATCGGTGGAAAGTGTCGGGCCGAAAGTGTCGGGCGAGCTGATCCAGACCGCTGTTCTGGCGGTGTTCATGGCGATCGGGGCGGTGCTGTTTTACATCTGGCTGCGCTTTGAATGGCAGTTTTCCGTTGGCGCGGTGGCGGCACTTGTGCATGACGTGGTTCTGACCGTTGGCGTGTTTGCGGCCTTTCAGATCAAGTTTGATCTGGCGATCATCGCCGCCATCCTGACGATTGTCGGCTATTCGCTGAACGACACGGTGGTGGTGTTTGACCGGGTGCGCGAAAACCTGCGCCGTTTCAAAAAGATGGAACTGAAAGAGGTGTTGGCGCATTCGATCAACGAGACGTTGGGCCGCACGGTCATGACTTCGGTCACCACGCTGATTGCGCTGATCTCGCTTTATGTGCTGGGCGGTGACGTGATCCGTGGCTTTGTCTTCGCCATGATCTGGGGGGTGATTGTCGGGACATATTCATCGGTCTTCATCGCCTCGACCATCCTGCTGCGCCTTGGTGTGAAGCGCGACTGGAGCAAATCTGACGGCTCGGCAGGCACCCAATACGCCAATATTGACGCTTGATCGAGGCCCTGTCCGCCCTGTTCGCACCGGTTTTTGCGACCCAAGGGCTGACGACACTGGTTCTGGCGGTATTTGCCGCAGGCCTCGTGCGCGGCTTTACCGGATTTGGCACCTCGATGGTTTATATGCCGTTTGCCAGCACGGTGCTGTCGCCGGTCTGGGCGCTGATTACGGTGCTGATTTTCGACATGCTTGGCCCCTTGCCAAACGTGCCGCGCGCCCTGCGTGACGGGGCGCCGCGCGATGTGGCGCGTCTGGGGGCCGGGGCGCTGATCGGGCTGCCGCTTGGCCTGTTCCTGCTTTACCGCATTGATCCCGTGATCTTTCGCTGGCTGGTGTCGCTCTCTGCGCTGGTGCTGGTGGCGCTTTTGATGTCGGGCTGGCGCTATTCCGGTGAGTTGGCGCGCTGGAAGGTGTTCGCCACCGGCACCCTTGGCGGCTTGCTTGGCGGCGTCAGTGGCTTGGCCGGGCCGCCCGTTATCATGCTGTACATGGCCAGCCGTCGCAGTGTTCAAACCATCCGCGCCAATATCCTGCTGTATCTTTTGCTGACGGATGTACTGGCGCTTGGCATCATGCTGGTTTCGGATCGTCTGACCCTGACCCCGTTGCTGATTGGCCTGTTGCTGGCGCTGCCCTATACGCTGGCCAACATCATCGGCGGGCTGTTGTTTCGCCCGGATCGCGAACGCATCTATCGCGTGTTCGCCTATGCGCTGATCGCGGTGTCCGCCATCATGAACCTGCCCTTATTTGGATAGAGATATGCACCTGAACGAGATCGAATTTGAAGGATTGCTGCCAATAGACAGCTATGGGCCGGGTTTTTTCCGCCTGGGCGGGGTGGTGCATCATGGCGCGCTGATCCTGTTGCCGGGGCAGGTGCAAAGCTGGGGCGACCCCACGGATTTCACGGTATTCCTGCGCGCAGATCGCCAGTTTGACGTGGTGTTTCTGGGCACGGGCGTTGATATGATCCCCTTGTCACAAGCACATCGGCAAGAGTTTGACAAAGCCGGCCTCGGGTTGGAAATCATGTCCACACCGACCGCTTGCCGGACCTATAACATGCTTTTGGCCGAGGGCCGACGGGTCGCAGCGGGCTTGATTCCCGTTTAGGGAACCCCTGAACAATGCCCCTCTCGGCATTTTGCAAAATGCTGGGCCCCATTGAGCGAATTGCGGTTACACCGCCGCGAGGTGACCGCCCCGTGGCGGCGGTTTGTGCAAGGTTTCATCTTACAGATATGGCCTGAGGGATTTGAAATGTCGGGGCGATCATGGCCCGCCCGCTAGTCACCTGGAACTATAATACGTATCATTGTAAGCTTTGATTTTAGGAGGGTATTACGATGGTGGGTCGATCGGCTGATTGGCTACCACGGTAGCGACTCCGGCAACGTTACTGTAAGTAAGAAGCGCTTTTTGGGAAGGACCATCGACTTCTTTTCTTCGTCCCACGAACGCTCGCACCTTTTGTGCGCGTTTGGGATGTCCAACTTAACGAAAGGTGCACCGTGCTACGCGTTGCTTTGGGAGGGCATTATCGGGGCATTCTACGAGATCGATGCGGAACTGAATGTAACGAAGATAGCCGAAGTGATGCCAGAGCCTGGCCATCGCTATGCCATGCTTTACGCATTAGCAGATCCTACTTTCGACAAAAGCACCGCGGAGTATTCCCGACTATCCGATGCAGGAAAACTGATGGCCCTCGCTTCGTTTTCGAAAAGAAATCAACCGTCGAGCGAAGAGGAAAAGATTACGTCCTTCCTGTTACAGGATTGCGAGCACCTCAGACCTAGAGATTGTGAAGTCTTGAAAGAACTGTGTCTGTCCGGGATCAGCACCCGTGGCTACCACCGCTTTGGTCAACGATCCGAACACTTGCAGGCCGTTGCCTTTGACGCTGCGGTCGGGGTCTGCGAGGTCGACTGAGAAGTTGTCAAACTGTACTTGCACCCCGCTAGTATTGGCGCGCATAGCGAACAATTCGCTTGTGGCTGTAGCGGTGAAGGTAAATGCGCCGGTACTGTCCGTGGTATATGCGGAACCTCCGCCACTTGTCGTTGAGAAAATAGCGGAAGTGTTTGTGTTCAAAACTCGATCAAATTTGACAATATAAGTCTGTCCTACCGTAAGCCCCGCTATTGTTCTGGTCGCAACGGAGTTTGACCCACCTCCTGTAGTTACGTCCAGCACATCAACGCCACTATTGTCTGTCGCAGTAGATGCGACCGCCCAACCGTCCAAATTGCCGGTACCCGCAAAGGTGTGGGTAGCAATATTTGATGCCGTCAGCGTTTCCACCGTGGTATCCGCCAGCCATGCGCCGAGAATATCGCCAGCTAACCAGCCAGAGAACCAGTCGGAGGTTTGATAAGCGACCATGCCGGACGCTAGAGTTGCGGAGTTTTCTTTCAAGTGGGTGAGGCCTGTATTCCAAGCTAACACCACATTCGAGACCATCCCCTGTATTTGGTCCGCTGCTGCTGATGGGTTTACAGATGGTATGGTTGTGTTCTGGTATGAAATCGATGATGCAAACCCATCTGTTGAATAATCAGACGTTCTGAAGACCCAGTCAGTTCCAGCCCTTCCAAAAAAGAGGTCGCTATTCGCCAAGAACGCCACACTGTTGTGATCATTAGTGTCATTACTATCCGCCACGGTACCATCATTGTTGATGACGCTCGTCCCACCATTAGTCCCCACCGCAATCGTCGGTTCCGGCATCCCCGTGGTTTGGTTGATCGGGGCGTCTGGGAGGGCGGTGATTGCTACGGCGTTGACATCATCTTGAATAATGCCTGCTGACCCAGCAAACCCTTGGCCTGTGATCCAAGCTGTCCCAGTCGAGTTGCGGTTCGCTAAAGAGGTTACCCAACTGTCCCGCGCTTGGTTATGTCCGGTTGATTGGTTCAGTACTGCCCCATCAAACAAAAAATGTACGGCGGATAAACCCGAGGCGGTTCCAGAGGTTCCTACAAGCATGAAACCGTCTACCATCGTCACCGCGTTAATGTTTCCAGCGGAAACATAGATTGATGTTGTTGTCCCCGCAGTGAACGCCATCCACATCGCATTGTTGTCGTTCACGTCGAAGATAATCACGCGGTCAGCTTCGGCAACGACGGCATATTCCTCGGGGAAACCTTGGCGCGCGCCTCGGAAAATCTCCGTCTCACCGGACGTTGCATCCAGCGAATAGAACAGCCCGTCAGTCGTGTTGTGGTAATAATCCCCTGTCCCAGCACCTGTGAGCGCCCGCGCAGCCGTTTCGTCGGCGGCTTCACCCAACCATGAACCAGAGGGCCGCGCTTCATTATACCAGCTTAGGCTCGGTTGGATCATGCGCATATTCACGCCGCCATCCGACCAATCGGCCATGCTGCCGGTCAGCACATCGACGGGGGTGTAACCTGTCATGGTGATGCTGAGAGCCGGTGGATCACCTGCCTGCGCTGCCTGCGCGCTGGCAAGGGCATCGGCGGCAGAAGCTTGCGACTTTGCAGAATGATGCAGCGCCGAATACTTGCCGGTTGTGACGGCCAAATCCTCAGCTTCCTCGGCCCATTGCTGGGCCAGACTGGCGGACTGAGCCGCGTTCAAATCGACCGCTGGCAGGCTTGCCACTGAAACCGACAGAATGTCCTCAAGCCGAACATCTGGCCCATCCACAAGCTGGATAATGCCAAGCGAATAGGTTTTCGTACCTGACGTCGCGGCGACTTTTACTAGGTAGTGTCGCGAGTTTGGTAGAAATTTGAAGTTGGCGTAATCTCCGGGTGCATCAAAACCACCCAATCGGCGGCTGGAACCGCCAAAGGAGATTACGCCATGACAAAGAATACAGCAACATCGACATCCGCGCTACTGGCCAATGAAGTTGGTTATGATCTGATCGAGGATCGGTTGCGCCTGAACATCCGCGCCACGATCGAGGCGGTTTTCGAGGAGGAGTTGGAGCAGTTTCTGGGTCGCTGCCGCTATAGGCGAGGAGAAGCGGCGGCAAAGGGTTACCGCCACGGTCACCGTGAGCGGCAATTGATCGGAACATTCGGAACCGAAACGGTGAGCGTGCCGC
>JAADIC010000345.1 GCA_013151535.1 Alphaproteobacteria bacterium
CCCGGGTCAGGATTTGCGCATAGTCGCTGCGCAGGTTGCCGATCAACGGCTTGACGCAGCAGCATTGATAGCCGTCGGCCGCGTCTTCCACGATGTTCCGGCCCAGAATGACCTGTTGCTCGGCATAGTTTTCCTCACACCGGCGTCGCGAGGTTTCGCGGCGGAAATGGTCCATCAACACGGATTTCAGCACGACATACAGCCATGCCACAGCGCTGGAATTGTTGCGAAGCGGCGCGTTGGGTTTCAGGACGCGGACGCAAAAACTTTGCAGGATATCGTCGGCAGTGGCCAGGTCGCCGACCCGTCGCACCAGATAGCGCCTGAAGTCGTTGTAATGCTCGCTCAGGGCCGTTTCGATTGCCAGTCGTGCCTGTCGAAGGCGCTTTTCGGATGGGTGGCCCACCCGTGGGTAAATGCCACTTTTGGCATTCGCTCTGGCGCGGCGGACGCGGGGTTCCGGAAGGGCTACATCGCTCATTAGGACATCCCAAATAAAATTTCACCGACCAGTTAGCGGTTCGGACGGGCACCTTGCATTGACTTGAATCAATTTTCAGCGGCTATTTTTCCGTTTGGTTGTCGCTTCCCCGGGCATCGCCTGTCGTGAGCTGGGCGGCCCGCCACGCCGGGTATCATTTTTGCGCGTCAGGTGACCGCGAAGACAAACGCGCCGGTAGCGCTGCCGTTACACGGGTCGAAAACCGCGTCCAAACTCCGACCGTAACGGATGGGCCAGGCTTGCGTCTGTAATATGAGCAATTGGTTCAAACCCGATTGGCATGTCAGCAAAAGGACAGGAACAAGCCATGAGAATGAAATATCTTGCAACCTCCGTCGCGATTTTCAGCAGCCTGTTGGTTCTTGGGTGGGTGACCCACGGTACCGGTATCGTCAAGGACGATCCCGAGCGCAACATCGTCATCCCGGACGAACTGACCAGCACGCTACAGGTCAAGGCGGCCTTTGACGGCGAAAAGATCTATTTCCGCTACCGCTGGCCGGTCGATCGGCCAGCGATTTTCAACGATGTCCTGGTGTTTCAGGATGGTAAATGGGAGGCGCGCGGCGGCGAGGCGCTGGGTCCGAACCCGGATTTTCTGACTGAAGATCGCGTCGCCATGATGATCGATGACGGGTCAGTGCCAATGTTTGGCCGCTACGGCGGCTATATCACCATCGGCCAGGGTCTGACCACTTTTACCGGCACCCCGGAAACTGATGAGGAACGCACCAAATACCTGCCCTCCACCCGCACCGACCCCAATAAATTTGATACGGTCAAGCCTGAGAGTGATCTGGAAAGGCTGCGCAAGGCGGGTCAGTTCATCGACCTGTGGCAATGGCGCTCGAGCCGCTCGAACCCGCTCGGGCTGGCTGATGACGGTTTTGTTGCCGAGGAACGCGGCGGCGACGCGGGCACCGGGCCGTATACCACGAATTTTGACAAGGCTACCGGCCAGCCAAAATACATGTTCAACCCCGAGGTGGCGGGCAAGACCGCGCTGTCGATCGACGCGGTCATCGCCGGCGATGTCGGTTTCAATGACGCCTATTACCTGAGCGCCGAAACCGCGGTTCCGTTTGATCCGTCGCTCGAATGGAAAAATGGCGACACCCTGCCGCGCCGTTTCCTGCGGCCAACGTCGGGGTCGCGCGGTGACGTGGTCATGCCCAAGGCGGCGCGCTGGCGCAACGGGTATTGGGACGTGACGCTGGTTCGCGACATGGACACCGGCAACACGCTGGACGACAAGATCTTTCGCGATGGTGGCAACTATGACCTGGCGTTCGCGGTATTCCGCAATTCGTCCACCATGCGTTGGCACTATGTAACCTTGCCGGTTTCGCTGGGACTGGAGCAGCCGGCACAGCTGGTGGCAGAACGCATCGAGCCGGGCACCAACCCGGACTGGAAACAACCCTGGATCGAGATCAAGACCTTCTATCCCGGTCAGGTCACCTGGGGCCGGCTGACAGACGCGCGCCAGCACCCCGGCGCTGACCGGATTGCCAAGCGGGTGCCGGTTGCCGTGCGCCACAGCGAAGAACAGCTGGCGCTTTACGGGGTGCAGGTGGAATTCGCCAAGGAAATCAAGCGTCAGTGGATATGGACCCTGATCGCCAGCCTCAGCCTGATCGTTGGTATCGGCATCAACATCAACCTGTTGATGCGCCGCGAGGAGGACGCGAAATGACCCAACTTACCGAAACACCAAACCCGTCCACCCATGCCAGAAAGGAAGACCACATGAAACGCTCGGAATTGATGCGGCGAGGCCGCCGGATCGGTCTGGTGACGGCGGCGCTGATGCTTGCCGGAACCGGCGCTGCGCTGGCGCACAGTGCCGGGGGTGGCGTCGACGTGGCTGTCGAGGGTGAGCCCGCGTTCTCGCTCAGCCCGGTCTACCATATTCTGGTCGCGCACTTTCCGGTAGGATTGTGGATGACGGCCTATCTGTTCATCCTGATCCGCACGTTTTCGGACGCCGAGATTGCCGTGCGATTGCAAAAGGCGATCTGGCCCGTGGCCGCGCTGGGCACGCTTGCCGGTTTCGTGACCTACTCGCTGGGGCTTACGATCTATCCGTTGTCGGCGATCACCGAATCTCCGCTGGGGCGCAACCACATCATGCTGGCGACCTGGACCTTGTCTTACTGGACCGTGATGAGCATTCTCGGCTACCGCTTCCGCCGGCATTTGTTCGTCGGCGCGCAACGCTGGGTCACGTTCACGCTGGCAACGATCGGTGCGATGGTCATAACGATCACCGGCACCTTGGGCGGGTCGTTGACCGGGACACCTTCGTTGGTGACCAAAAGCCTCGGCTGGATCGGCTGGAATGTCTACATGACCTTCTATCTGCCGAACTGGATGTTGGTGGTATTTTTCTCGGGCGCGGTGCTGTTGGTGGTCATCGGAGTCGTGGGACGGCGTCGTCACGCGTAAAGCGCCGGACCCGGCACTGAAAAATCGCGGGCGGGCCTTGGCGGGCCCGCCAGTTTTTTGTGCATTGCCGGCTAGAAACCCCTTGGCCGCGACCACCCCCACAGGGCAGGTCGGACCGTGCGCAGACAAAGGGGAAGCATCGCCGAGAGCCGCAAATTTCGGACCAAACAAGTGTAACGCATGGGGCGCGCATACGTCTGTATAGTCGAGGGCAGTGAGCCTGCCCTGGAACACGATACAAAGGACAAGCACCATGAAAATCACTGCATTTGTCGCCGCCGCTGCTATCGCCACGCTGGGGTTTGGCACCGCCGCCATCGCACATGAAATGGACGAAGATCAGGATGGCCTATATTCGCTGGCCGAACTGCAGACCGAATACCCCGATCTGACCGAAGCCGACTATGCGGCACTTGACCTGAACGGCGACGAAGCCGTCGACGGGGACGAACTGAAAGCCGCCTGGGCCGACGGCCGTCTGGCGCCGATGGACGACGACTGACCCCACGGCGCTCTGCCCTTTGCACCGACTTTGGGGGGGCGGCCTATGGGCCCCTGTCAGCGCATTTGCGGCTGTGGGGCCAAGCCAAGGTGGATATCCGCCATAGGTCGGTGCTCTTTTTTCGCTGGATGGCCTCAATATAGTTTAGCCCGTCATCGTGACCGAAGCCGAAATGAACCCTCAGGCGGCAACCGGTTTTTCGGGCGCGCCCTGTGTCTTTTCCTTGTCAATTTCCAAGGCAACAAAAAGTTTGAACAGGCCGCCGCTCTGTTCCACCCAAACCTTGCCGCCATGGGCGTTCACCAGCCGTTTGACGATGGCCAGCCCCAGCCCCACATTCTTGGATTTACCGGATCGCGACTTGTCGACCCGGTAAAAACGATCAAACAGGCGGTCCAGATCATTTGCCGGAATGGCCCGGGCCGGGTTTTCAAAACAGATGATGATCCGTTGATTTTTTGTCCAATCGATCAGTATCTCACCATGCGTGCCCGTCTCCGAGGGGCTTTCGATGCGGGAATAACGGACCATGTTGGAAATGGCGTTATTGAACACCTGGTTCAGGCGCTTGCGGTCGGCAAACAGCCTTTTCGGGGTGCCTCTTTCACGCACATGCACAATAAAATCACTCTCGACCATCCGTGCCCGGTGCGCGGCCAGCACCGCGGAAATTTCCTGTTTTGGATCAACAAGCTCCCGTTGCAACCCGCCCGACAGCTCTTCGGTAAAGCTCAGTTCACTCAGATCATCGATAAGATCGTTGAGGCGCCGCACTTCAGAGTTGAGAACCCCAAAAACTTCCGGCCCGACTTTGAAAACCCCGTCTTCAAGACCCTCGATATAGCCTTTGACATTGGTCAGCGGGGTGCGCAGTTCATGGCTGAGATCGCGCAGCAATTGCTGTCGTCCTTCTTCCTGGCGCTCAAGCGCGCTGGCCATGTCGTTGAGGTGCCAGGACAAGGTGCCCAACTCGCCCTTCAGGGCCGGGGTGCGGGCCGAAAGGTCGCCTTGGGCGATGTCTTCGGTTGCCCGCACCATCTTTGAGATCGGGCGCAGCAATGTCTTGGTGAGCAGCAGCGACAGCACGATGCCCAGCGCCAGCGCCACGCCAATGCCCCACCACAGGCTTTGCTCGACACTGCTGGTAAACATCTCGTTCAGTTTGGTCGGTGAAATGTCGAACTCGTGCATCAGCTTGGTGAAATAATTTTCCATCAGCCGCGTAAAAATCCCGTAAAGCGTCGCGGTGACCGCGCCGGCAACCAGGATGTTGGCAACGACCAGTTGAAACAACAAAACCGGATATCCCCGGCCTCGTTTTTTTGGCTCATTCATTTGATACCTCGGATATCTCCGCTGCCGTCGCTTTTATCTGGCCGCCTTATAGCCAAAACTGCGCACGGTTTGCAGCAGTTTGGCCCCTCTGGGCCCAAGTTTGGTTCGTAGATTGTGGATATGCACGTCGACCGCCTTGGGCACGACGCTGGCGCCGCTGGGGTAAAGCAGGTCCAGCAGTTCATCGCGCGAGAACACCACCCCAGGCCGCCGGACCAGTGCTGCCAATATCTTGAACTCATACTGGGTGAGCTCAAGCTCGCTTCCTTCAAAGCGCGCACTCTTGCAGGCCCAGTCCATTTCGATCGGATAGGCGGCGGCCGTCCTGCCCGGTTCCGCTTGCATGCGCGGCAGCTTCTTCTCGGCCTCAACCGGAACCGCCCGCCGCAAGATTGCCTTGACCCTTGCCACCAGTTCGCGTGGTGAAAACGGCTTGACCAGATAATCGTCTGCACCAACCTCAAAGCCCCGGATACGGTCATGCTCTTCACCGAGCGCGGTAAGCAGAAGTACCGGCATTTGGTGGTGTTCGCGCACTCTCTGGCAGATATCCAGACCGTTCATTTCGGGCAGCATGATATCCAGAATGGCCAGGTCGAACGAAGCGGCCTCAAGGCGTTTCAGAGCCGTCAAACCGCTGGCCACCGACACGGTTTCAAAACCGCTGACCGACAGATAAGAGGTCAAAAGATTGCGGATATTGTCGTCGTCTTCGGCGACTAAAATCCGTTTTCCCTTATATGTTTCGTCAGCAATAACGCTCATTTCGCTTGCTTGCCTCTGGTGTTTTCTTCAGCTCTTTGGGGGCCCGGGCGGCTGCCGCATTCGTATTGCACCCATACTATTGAGAAAAACAGACGTCTCACACAAGCGTGTTGCAAGCTAACCAAATCCTAACCTTGTCCTAACGATCAAAAAACATCGCGCCGCTATTCCTCTTTCATGCGGTTACATCGCACCCCGTCAAGCTTTGCAGCGCGGCGCGGAATTCGAACGATAGCTATGCCTGATAGTAAACATTGAGGACGAAAAATGAAAAACACAATCCTGGCGCTTGGCGCCGTTTCCACACTTGGCTTGATGATGGTGTCTCCCGCCCTGGCCGCCACCTATGAAGTCACGGTGCTCAACAAAATGTCCGGTGAACTGATTGCTCCGGTTCTGGTTGCCGACACCATGTATGACAACAAGATTTTTGACGGTGCGTCTGTCACCGCGGCCGCAAAAGTCCAGGTCCTGACCGGAAATCCGGCAGAACTGGCCGCCAGCATCGGCGATGGCGCCACTGTTGCCAACGGTATGGATGGCCCTCCGGGCGTACTGCTGGCACCGGGCAAGACCATTACCTTTACGGTGGAAACCGAGGCCAAAAACTTGCGTATTTTCGCCATGGTTGCCCCGACCATGGTGCCGGACAATTATCTGACCGCCATTTTTGACCTATCGACCGCTGCCTTCCCCGGCATGATGGGCGACGACAACACCGCCAGTGATGGTATGGCGACTGACAATATGGCCAGCGACAGCATGGCTAGCGACGGTATGGCCAGCAACGGCATGGGAAGTGATGGCATGATGGCCAGCGACCCGATGATGGCCAGCGAAACCATGACCATGGGTGATGGATCGACGGAAATCGAACTGTCTCGCTTTGATATTGGCAGTGACGAGGGCACCAACACCACCACACCCATCGGCGGTATGGGCTTTGCCTCGGTTTCGATCAAACGCATCAAATAATCTGCTCAGCCGGTACTTCTTGCTAAAACCCGGAGAACCGGTCCGAGCGTAAAAACAGAACAAGTTCCCCTCCGCCACATCGGTTTTGGAAAATGAATCCAGCACGTCGATATCGGCCGAGCACGGCGGAGGGGAGCGCGCATCCGCTACTGCACTGAATCGCCCCGAGTTTATCGGAGACCATCAACTTAAGTAAGGATGATGGTTATGACAAAGAGCAAAATGGCAAACCGCTACGCCCC
>JAADIC010000179.1 GCA_013151535.1 Alphaproteobacteria bacterium
ACGGCGGGATTATAGCGGTCTATAACCCCCGTCATGGGACGTATATTCGCCATTATCGCACGAATTACTGACCCGGCGCTTACACGTTAAGTAGCCGGGAGCAGGCGTATGGAAACCCGCGCCACACCTAGTCCTGACCCTGAATTCTGATACGGAGCCGACACATCATGTGCGCCGAAACACCTGACTATAAACACACCCTGAACCTGCCCGTCACCGATTTCCCCATGCGGGCGGGCCTTCCCAAACGCGAGCCTGAATGGCTGGAACGCTGGGCCAAGATCGGCATCTATGACCGCTTGCGTGAGAAAACGGGGCGTGAAAGTTTCGTTTTGCATGACGGCCCACCCTATGCCAACGGCAACCTGCATATCGGTCACGCGCTGAACAAGACGCTGAAGGATATGGTTGTGCGCAGCCAGCAGATGATGGGGAAAGACAGCCGTTATGTGCCGGGCTGGGATTGCCACGGCCTGCCGATTGAGTGGAAGATCGAAGAGCAATATCGCGCCAAGGGTAAGAACAAAGACGACGTGCCGATCAACGAGCTGCGCGGTGAATGTCGGAAATTTGCCGAGGGCTGGGTTGATATCCAGCGCGACGAATTCAAGCGCCTCGGGATCACGGGCAACTGGGATATCCCTTATAAGACGATGGATTTTGAAAGCGAGGCGGTGATTGCCGAGGAGTTCATGAAATTCGTCATGAACGGCTCGCTTTATCGTGGCTCCAAGCCGGTGATGTGGTCGCCGGTTGAAAAGACCGCGCTGGCCGAGGCCGAGATCGAGTATCACGATCATCAGAGCCATACGATCTGGGTTAAGTTTGCAATTACCCTCGAAAACAATTTTGTACAGCCGGACATTGAACAGCTTAAACGGAGTGCCAGAGACCTCTATGGTGCAAGCGTCGTCATCTGGACAACAACACCTTGGACTATCCCGCAGAACCGAGCCATCTGCTTTGGTGAAAACATCGATTATGGCCTCTATCGCGTCAGCAAAGTCGAAGGCGAAAGCTGGCTGAAGGAAGGCGAAACCTTCCTGATGGCCAAATCGCTTGCGCCTGCCTCGTTCAAACAGGCGCGTCTGGAACCGGACGCTTATGAGCTTGTCCGCGATGTAACCGCTGACGAGCTAAGTGGTATGATCTGCGCCCACCCACTGCGCGGAGCCGATGGTTCAAACGGCGAATGGGATTACGACGTGCCGATGCTGCCCGGGGATCACGTCACCGAGGAAGCTGGCACAGGTTTTGTTCATACCGCGCCAAGCCACGGTGCGGATGACTATATCATCGGGGTTAAACATGGCCTGCCGATGACCCATAATATCTTGGAGGATTCGTCTTTTCGCGCGAATATTCCTTTCTTTGCCGGTGCGGTTATCTTCGACCAAAAAGGTAAAGAAAAGGATGCCAACAAGCGGGTAATAGATAAACTTGTCGAGGTTAATGGTTTGATCGCGCGTGGCCGTGTCAAGCACAGCTATCCGCATTCGTGGCGCTCCAAAGCGCCGATCATTTTTCGCAATACGCCCCAATGGTTTGTCGCGATCGACAAGGAACTGGGCGACGGGATGGATACGTTTGGCACAACCATGCGCCAGCGGGCGTTGACCGAGATCGATAATGTGGAGTGGACGCCGAAATCGGGCCGAAACCGGCTCTATTCGATGATCGAGGCGCGGCCTGATTGGGTGATGTCGCGCCAGCGGGCATGGGGTGTGCCGCTGTCGTGTTTCATCAAGGACGCGGGTAATGGCGAGGTTGAAATTCTGCGTGATCCGGCGGTGAACGCGCGGATTTCAGCGGCGTTTCGCGCTGAAGGGGCCGATGCGTGGTTTGCTGAAGGTGCCCGCGCGCGCTTCCTTGAAGGTGTTGAAAACGCTGACGAATGGCAAATGGTAAGCGACATTCTGGATGTGTGGTTTGACTCAGGCTCGACCCATGCTTTCGTTCTGCGCGACCGTGAAGACGGCACGCCGGACGGGGTGGCCGACCTTTATCTTGAAGGTACGGATCAGCATCGCGGCTGGTTCCATTCCTCGCTTTTGCAATCGGTCGGCACCAATGGCCGCGCGCCCTATAAGGCGGTTTTGACCCACGGGTTTACGCTGGATGAAAAGGGCATGAAAATGTCCAAGTCATTGGGCAATACCATCGTTCCAGCCAAGATCACACAGCAATATGGCGCGGATATTCTGCGCCTGTGGGTGGCGCAGGTTGATTTCACCAATGACCAGCGGATCGGGCCGGAAATCCTGAAAAACGTGGCGGATTCCTATCGCCGTTTGCGCAATACCTTGCGCTTCATGCTGGGCAATCTGAACGGGTTCGATGCCAGTAACAAGGTTAACGCCAAGGACATGCCCGAGCTGGAGCGCTGGGTGCTGCACCGCCTGTGCGAGCTGGATAAAGTGGTGCGCGATGGTTATGCGAGCTACGATTTTCAGGGGGTATTTCAGGCACTGTTTCAGTTCTGCACGGTCGATCTGTCCTCGGTGTTTTTCGACATCCGCAAGGACGCGCTTTATTGTGATGCCGATGACAGTCTCGCGCGCCGATCAGCGCAAACTGTGCTGGATTTGCTGTTCCACCGGCTCACCACATGGCTGGCTCCGATCTTGGTTTTCACCATGGAGGACGTTTGGTTAACGCGTTATCCCGGCGACGCGTCATCGGTGCATCTGGAAGATTTCCCCCATACGCCCGGCGATTGGCGCGACGAGCCTTTGGCGGCGAAATGGGAGGCGATCCGCAAGGTTCGCCGGGTGGTGACGGCGGCGCTGGAATTGCAGCGTCAGGATAAGGTGATCGGTGCCAGCCTTGAAGCTGCCCCCGTTGTGCATGTGCGCGACGCGGCAGTTTTGGATATGGTGCGCTCGGTTCCCTTTGCCGATATGTGCATCACCTCGTCGGTTGTTCTGACCAATGATCCGATCCCGGCCGAGGCGTTTCGGTTGCCGGAAATTGACGGCATCGGGGTGGTTTTTGAGGCTGCGATGGGCGGAAAATGTGCCCGTTGCTGGAAAATCCTGCCTGATGTGGGCAGTCATTCGCATGCCGGTGTTTGCGCGCGCTGTGACGAGGCTTTGGGGTAGGTGAACCGCGCGTCTTTCCCTTCCCCCCTTGGTTGGATGACGGTGACTGAAGAGGATGGTCTTGTCTGTCGGCTGGTTTGGGGGGAGGAGCGGGCCAAGGATGCGCCATCACCGGTTCTGGCCGATGTCGGGGCGCAGTTGGCTGCTTATTTTGAGGGGCGGTTAACTATGTTTGATGTGGAAATGTCGTTTCCGTCTAGCCCGTTTCAGCATGGGGTTTTGGAGTCTATGATGTCGATTCCCTATGGGTCTACAAAGACTTACGGCGATATTGCAGATTATGTGCAAGGCTCAGCGCAGGCGGTTGGCAACGCTTGCGGGGCCAATCCGATCCCGATCCTGATCCCGTGCCATCGGGTGCTTGGCGCGACTTCGCTTGGCGGGTTTTCCGGCAATGGCGGGGTCGAGAGCAAGGTTTTTCTGCTGCGTCTTGAGGGGGCGGCGGGGTTGTTGATTTAGGCGTTAACCTATCGGCGTTTCGCTGATTTTCGCGATGCACAACCGGTACACAAGGCGTACACAGCCTGTATGCCACCCATGCGCGCCACGCGCGTTAACCAAGAGTGTTGATTTGACGCCCTCTCCCCAACCCTCTCCCACGGGAGAGGGGGCGATGGGGTTGCGGTTTGCGGCATTCCCCCTCCCTTGGGAGGGGGTTAGGGGGAGGTGCCGGTAAACGCCTCGGGCTGAACCTCGCGCGCCATGTGATCGAGAACTGCGTTCACGAACTTCGCCTCTTTGCCGTCGGGAAAAAACGCTTTGGCCACGTCGACAAATTCGGTGATGACGACTTTGGGGGGCGTATTGCCAAGCGTCAATTCGGCACCGGCGGCGCGAAACAGGGCGCGCAGGGTCGGATCAATCCGGTTGATCGGCCATTTGGCGACCAGCGCGCGATCGGTCATTTTATCGACCTTGCCCTGATGCTCGACAGCACCGTTCAGAAGGGCACGAAACAGGTCGATATTGCCCTCGGCGTATTCATCGCCCTCGATTACCGCGCCAAAACGGTGGGTCTCGAATTCTTCGCGGACCGCGTCAAGATCGCTGTCGGAGGCCTCCATCTGGAACAGGGCCTGCACCGCAAACAGGCGCGAGGCCGATTTCATTTGGCGTTTGGCTTCGCGGGTCGGTTTCATGTGGGGTCCCCCGCGATCTGAATGTTTTCCGAGGCTGGTTTGAAGCCGATTCCTTTGGTTTTGCGGGCGAATTTACGCGCCAGTGCGATCAGGTGCATGGCGGCATCGGCAGCCCCGCCGCCTTTGTTCTGGCCATCCGTTTGGGCGCGGACGGTGGCCTGCCCATGGTTTTCAACCGTCAGGATGCCGTTGCCGATGCACAGACCGCTTAAGCCCATCATTTGCAGCGCGCGTGATGAGTCGTTGCAGACCGTATCGTAATGGGTGGTTTCGCCGCGAATGATGCAGCCAAGCGCGACGAAACCGTCAAAATCGGCGTGATTGGCGGCAAGCCGGATGGCTGTGGGCACTTCCAAAGCGCCGGGAACCTCGACGGTTTCATGGCTTGCACCGGCGGCGCTGATGGCGGCTTGCGCACCTTGCAACAACTGCTCGGCGATGTCCTTGTAATAAGGCGCGATCACGATCAGCAGTTTGGTGGGCTTGTCGAAATGCGGGGCGGGCAGGGTGTAATGAGGCTCGTTCGCGGCCATGTTTTCACTCGTCTTTCAGGGGGCGGGTGCCGGTGATTTTTAGATCATAAGCCTCAAGGCCGATGACTTTGGGCATAGGGCCGTCGGTCAGCAGGATCAACTCTTTTACGCCAAGCGAGGACAGGATTTGTGCGCCAAGGCCGGTTTGACGCAGGGTTTGCGGCGAGGCCTCGCCAGCTTCGGTCAGCTTGCTGCGCGGATCGCGGAACAGGATGACGACGCCGCGCCCTTCGCTGGCGACAATCTGCATGGCGCGGGTCATTTTGTCGGGGTTTTCCGGGTCAAGGCCAAGTATGTCTTCGAGCACGTTTAATGCGTGTGTGCGCACCAGAACCGGCTCGCGCGTGGTGATGTCGCCCTTGCTCAGGGCCACATGTTCGCAACCATCGGTCTGATCGGTGAAAACCCGCAAGGTCCAGTCACCGCCATGGGCCGAGGTGACCATGCGCTGGTCAGTTTCGCGCACCAGATTGTCATACCGGTGGCGATAGGCGATCAGATCGGAAATGGTGCCGATCTTGAGGCCGTGCTTTTTGGCGAATTTCAACAGATCGGGCAGGCGAGCCATGGTACCGTCGTCATTCATGATCTCGCAAATCACGCCAGCCGGGTTCAATCCGGCGAGGCGGGAAATATCAACAGCGGCCTCGGTGTGACCGGCGCGGATCAAGACGCCACCATCGCGCGCGCGCAAGGGGAACACATGGCCCGGCGTCGCGATTTCCTGGTGGCGGACCTGCGGATTGATCGCAACCGAAACCGTGTGGGCGCGGTCATGGGCGGAAATGCCGGTGGTGACACCCTCGCGGGCCTCGATTGACACGGTGAACGGGGTTTCGTGGCGCGAGGAATTGGAGCTGGCCATCATCGGCACACCCAGTTTGTCGGTCTGCTCGGATGTAAGGGACAAGCAGATCAGCCCACGCCCGTGGGTGGCCATGAAGTTGATGGCATCGGGCGTGGCCATTTGGGCCGGGATCACCAGATCGCCCTCGTTCTCGCGATCCTCGTGGTCGACAAGGATGAACATGCGGCCATTGCGGGCGTCATTGATGATGTCTTCAATCGGCGAGATATTGATGGGGTCGGTCATGGCGTTGGGCCTTGAATGGGGAAGAATGTGTCGGCGTTCAGGAAGGCGGCGAATTTGCCGGCGCTGTGCCATTCGCGCTCAAACGCGGTCTCGCCGATCAGCAGAATTGCGTCGGCGGGGATTTTTTCGCTGTGGATCAGATGGGTCATGCGGGCGCGGATATCCGACCAGCTTTCGGTGAAGATCGGGGCTTTGTGCGCAGCGCGGATATCGATGTGGTGTTGCTCGGCCATATCGTGCGGCAAGGTTGCCGGATCAAGCGGGCGGTGGGCGGCGATCAGATGGGCGCAAGATGTGATGTTGCGCAGTTTGTTGGCGCGATCTTGTGGCAAATCACTGGCCGCCAGATGCAGGCGCAGGGCGTTCGAGGAAAATAGGAACGCGTAAATATCACGGCCCGTGTTGTTGCGCACGCAAGCGTAGGTTTTGTAATCCAGCCCGATGGCTTTGGCGCGTTTGATGCGGGTGCGGATCACTTCAAGCGGCATGCGTGGCAGCAGGGCCTGGCGCGATTTCCGCCAGCAGGTCGTGCGCCAGGCGTGGCCCTTTTCCATGCTTGGACCCTGGTTGTGGCCAATGCTCATGTGCCAGACCAGTCCTGAAGGCGGGCGACATAGCGGGCCAATGTGTCGATCTCGAGGTTAACGCGGTCACCGATCTTGGCCGCGCCCCATGTGGTCGCCACCTTGGTGTGCGGGATGAAGTTGATGCCGAAATCCGGGCCGTTCACATCGTTAACGGTGAGGGACGTGCCATTGAGCGCGACCGAGCCTTTGGGGGCGATGAATTTGGCCAGCGATTCAGGCGCGCGCAGGGTGACGCGGGTGCTGTCGCCCTCGGTCGCCCTCGTTTTGCATATCGATGATTTCGGCGACACCGTCCACATGACCCGACACGATATGGCCGCCCAGCTCATCCCCGACCTTGAGCGCGCGCTCGAGATTCAGGCGTTTACCGGGGGACCAGGTGTCAAGGTTGGTTTTGGAAATGCTTTCGGCCGAGATTTGCACATCGAACCAGTTTTGCGGATCTGTTCCAAGCGCCACCACCGTCAGGCAGACCCCATCACAGGCAATCGAGGCACCGATGTCGATGCCATCAACGTTGAAACTGGTGCCGATGCGGGCGCGCAGATCGCCATCCTGCCGGGTTTCCAGCACTTTTCCGATATCGGTGATGATGCCTGTGAACATGGGGCCGTCCTGTGATTAACCGTTCGGAGTCCTAGCCCGACGCGCCGCGTGGGGCAAGGGTGGTTTCAATAGAGCGCAGCGTCAAAACCGCTTTGCGATTGCTGAAAGTTAAGGCATAATCAAGATGATGGGACCAATGATGTCACATGTAGTGAAAAAATAACAAGCGAGTGGTAATTCTGGTGACAAGTTTAACGGGGTTTGTATCCTGCGCATCCGTGGGGGCGGTTGACCAAGGGCGAGCATCTCATGGGTAAAGCGTCGGGCGAGGGTAAGGTTTTTGTGTTCCTGCAAGGACCGCACGGGCCATTTTTCTTTCAACTATCGCGGGTGTTGCGCAGTTCGGGTGCCGAAGTGTTCAAGATCGGCTTCAATCAGGGCGATCGCGCGTTTTGGCGTGAGGACGACACTTATCTGCCTTATACTGGCAAGCCCGAGGGTTGGGCCGCCGAAATTCGCGAAGTGCTGGTCGATATGGGGGTGACTGATATCGTGCTTTACGGCGATACCCGCCATGTGCACAGCGAGGCGATCAAGGCGGCGCGCGCGCTTGGCATCACGGTGCATTGCTTTGAAGAAGGTTATGTGCGGCCCTATTGGGTGACCTATGAACGGGGTGGCGTGAACGGCCATTCGCGGCTTGTCGATATGTCGGTGGACGAGATGCGGGCCGAGATTCGTGACCGTGATCTGGAGTTGCCAGACGCCCCCGCGCGTTGGGGCGATATGCGCCAGCACGCGTTTTACGGGGCGTTGTATCACGGCCATATCCTGTTTCGCAATGGGGCTTACAAGAATTACAAAACCCATCGGGATGTCTCGGTTCTGAAGGAATTTCGCCTTCATTTCAGGCGGTTACTGTCGATGCCACTGTATGCGTTGCAGCGTCGTGCGGCCAGTCGGCGCATTCGGCGCGATGGCTATGTCTATCATCTGGCACTGTTGCAACTGGGGCATGACAGCTCGATCCAGCATCATTCCAATTTACGCTCCATGCCGGAATTTATTCGCCTGACCATCGAGGGCTTTGCAAGCGGTGCGCCGACGCATCATCACCTTGTCATCAAGGCCCATCCGCTGGAGGACGGGCGTTATCCTTTGCGCAAGATCACCATGGAAACGGCAGCGGAATACGGCGTTGCCGATCGGGTGCAATTTGTGCGCGGTGGCAAGCTGGCGGGGTTGATGAATTTCGCGCGTACAGTGGTTACGGTCAATTCAACGGCGGCGCAACAGGCGCTGTGGCGGGGGCTGCCGCTGAAGGCGTTTGGCAATTCGGTTTACCACAAGCCCGAATTTGTATCCGAGCAACCCCTGGCCGAGTTTTTTGCCGATCCGTGGCGGCCCGATGCACGGGCTTATCGTGATTACCGGCATTATCTGTTGGAGACATCGCAAGTGATGGGCGGGTTCTATTCCGCCAAATCGCGGCGGCGTTTGATCCGGGGCGTGGTCGATCAGGTTCTGGCCGAACAAGACCCTTACGATATGCTGCACCGCGAAAACGCGACGCCACGGCAACAGTTGCGTGTCATCAAATAGCCCTAAACCGGAAACAAAGAACCTTTTTGTTGCCAAATTTGTCTTTTATTGTGTACAGTTAGAAAAAACCTGAGGCAGTTTGACAACAAGGGGCAAATCCCGTGTCAGTTACAATTTCAAACCGGGCCCGTCTTGTGGCCCTCTTCGTGCTGGTCGCGACGCTGGCGGCCTGTGGTCTGCCGCGATCGGGGCCGAACAAGCGCGAGATTTTTGCGTCTTCCGTTCAACGGCAGGGGGACGCGTTCATTGTCACCATTAATGACCGGGTGATCCAGTATACCAGCGTGGCACCGGTGATCGAGTTTGACAAGAGTTTCACCCATAAGGGCAAGATCGGCTCGGACGTTATCCGCCCGGGCGATGTGCTGGGGCTGACCGTTTGGGAAAACACCAGCGACACGTTGCTGGGTGGGGTGGCGAGCAATTCAACCAGCCTGACCGAAATTCAGGTGGATGCGTCGGGCAGCATTTTTGTGCCCTATGCAGGAAGGATCAAAGCGGCGGGCAACACCCCGGATCAATTGCGCGAGATCATCACCAAGAAACTGGATGCACAAACCCCGGATCCGCAGGTTCTGGTGCGCCGCTTGGCCGGGGATGGCAGCTCGATCAGCATTATGGGCGGGGTTGGCGCGCAAGGGGTCTATCCGATTGAAAGCGCCACCCGAACCCTGACCGCCATGCTGGCCAAGGCAGGTGGCATCACGATTGAGCCTGAAGTGGCGCAGATCAAGGTGACGCGTGGTTCGCGCACCGGTATCGTCTGGCTGGCCGATCTTTATTCCAACCCCAAGGCCGATATTGCCCTGCGTCCGGGCGACCGGATTTTTGTGCAACAGGATCGCCGCTCGTTTACCGCGCTAGGTGCAACCGGCGCGCAGACCCGCGTGCCGTTTTCCAGCCAGAAGCTGAGCGCGATTGAGGCGCTGGCGCAGGTCGGTGGGTTGAGCAGCAATCTCGCCGACCCGACCGGCATTTTCATTTTCCGCGACGAGCCAGCCGAGATCGCCAATGCCCTGCTGGGGCGCGGTGATCTGGTGGGGCCGCAACGCTTTGCCTATGTGCTTGATCTGACCGAACCCAGCGGCATGTTTGTCGGCCGCGATTTCATCATCCGCGATGGTGATACGGTGTTCGTGACCGAAGCGCCGTTTGTGCAGTGGAACAAGACGCTGGGTGTGTTGAACAGTGGATTGGCGACCGGCAGCTCTATCTCGACCCTTGCGGGGAAGTGAGCCTTGGTCAACCGGCGATTGCGCGCCTATACCGGCGGCTTTCTGCGGGATCAGCGTGTAAAACGTATTCTTGAACTTTCCGGGTTTGATGTGCGGTTCGGGCTGCCTTCGGGCGATGATCTGGTGGCTATGTGGGGTCGGCGGCCGCGTAGCTGGCGGGGCCGCGCGGTGGCGCGGTGGCGCAGCGCAAGCGTTCTGAATGTCGAGGACGGTTTTCTGCGCTCGGTCCTGACCGGGCGCATGGGCGAAGCACCGCAATCGTTGGTGCTGGATCAAAAGGGTGTTTATTTTGACTGCTCGGGGCCGAGCGATCTTGAGGATTTGCTGAACAGTGCCGATCTGTCTGGCGGCGATCTGGCGGCGCGGGTTGAAGCGGGCATTGCGCGTTTGGCGCAGACCGGATTGTCCAAATATAACGGCTTTGATCCGGCACTTGAGGTGGGCGAGGATGGCTATGTTCTGGTGATCGACCAGACACGGGGCGATGCCTCGATCCTTCATGGCGGCGCAAGTGATGATAGCTTTGCCATCATGCTGCGCGCGGCGCGGGCGGAAAATCCCGACGCGCGTATTCTGATTAAAGCCCACCCCGAGGTTGCGGCGCAGCGTCGGCGCGGGCATTTCTCAAACCGTGATCTGGATGACAATATGCGGCTGGTAAACGCGCCGATTGCACCGCGTCGATTGCTGGACGGGGCCAAGCGGGTTTATTGTGTGACCTCGCTGATGGGATTTGAGGCGATTATTGCAGGCCATCGGCCCCGGGTTTTTGGCCGTCCGTTTTATGGCGGCTGGGGGTTGAGCGAGGACAAGCAGGATTTTGAGCGGCGCGGGCGGGTGTTGAGCCGCGCCGAAATATTTGCCGCTGTGATGCTGCTTTATCCGAAATATTACGATGTTTACCGTGATGAATTGTGCAATTTTGAAACCGTTGTGGACAATCTGGAGGCCCAGCGGCGCGCTTGGGTCGAGGATTGCCACGGCTATGCGGCGCTTGGCATGCGGCTGTGGAAACGCGGCCATTTGCGGCGGTTTTTCAAGGGCGCGGGGCGGTTGCTGTCGTTTGAGAAAGAGGTGGCACCAGCAACGCGCGCCGGCCGTCGCGGGTTGATCTGGGCGGGCAAGGAAACCCAAAAAGTGCGCGATATATTTGCGGCGGCGGACGCGCCTTTGTTGCGGCTGGAGGACGGTTTTTTACGCTCCAACGGGTTGGGGGCGGAACTGGTGCCGCCGATGTCGCTGGTGCTGGATGATCTTGGCATTTATTACGACCCCAGCCGCGAAAGCCGCCTTGAGCGGCTGTTGAATGAAAGTGCGGCGCTTGATGCGGGCGCATTGGCGCGGGCGGCGCGGCTGCGGGCGCAATTGCTGGAACTGGGGTTGAGCAAGTATAATGTCGGTGGTTTGATCGGAGCGGATTGGCCGCAGGGCAAGCGGCGGATATTGGTGCCGGGGCAGGTGGAAGACGATGCCTCGATCCGGCTGGGGGCTGGTAAAGTTTCGCGCAACATTGATCTGCTGGCGCGGGTGCGCCGCGATAATCCCGGGGCGTTCATCATCTATAAACCGCATCCGGATGTGGAGGCGGGTCTGCGCAAGGGCAGGGTTTCCAAGGGCGCGGCGCTGGAGTTTGCCAATGAGGTGGCAAGCGGTGTGAATGCTGTCGCAGCGATTGAGGCGGTGGACGAAGTGTGGACCATGACCTCGCTTTTGGGGTTCGAGGCCTTGTTGCGCGGCAAGGCTGTGACCTGTCTGGGGGTGCCGTTTTATGCGGGTTGGGGGCTGACGACGGATTTTGGTGTGGCGGCTGAACGGCGGGTGGCGCGGCCTTCGCTTGACGGGTTGGTGCATGGCGTTCTGATTGCCTATCCGCGGTATTTTGATCCGCTCACGGGTCTGGCCTGCCCGGTGGAAGTGGT
>JAADIC010000115.1 GCA_013151535.1 Alphaproteobacteria bacterium
TTCCATTTCCGACATTCCTGTCGCAAATGGTTAAGCGGCTTGGTCGAATCGATGGCATGAAATTATCAGTGAAAATTTCACGGATTAGTGCCATGCGTGACAACATTTCTGTTCAAAGCGAAAGCCTCGGGGCTGATCTGCGGGCGTTAAGGCGCTCGCGTGGGCTGACGCTGGTGGAACTGGCCGAAGCGCTGGGCCGCTCGGTCGGGTGGGTTTCACAGGTTGAGCGGGACCGATCAAAGCCGTCGATTAACGATCTTAGGGCGATTGCGGCTTATTTCGATGTGCCGATTTCCCTGTTCTTCGGTCAAAGCGACGCGCCGGAGGCCGAGCACGGGTATGTGGTGCGCAACGGCGCGCGCCGCCGGATCGGGTCGGGCGCGGCGGGGCTGGTCGAGGAGCTTTTATCGCCCGATCTGACCGATGATTTCGAGGTGGTGCATTCCACATTTGCGCCGGGTGCAAAGCTGGCCACACCGAATATCCGGCCAACCCAGGAAATCGGCTATTTGATTAGCGGCAAGCTGGATGTAACCATTGGCGGGCGGGAATTTACCATCCATCCCGGTGACAGTTTCCGTATTCGCGGCGAGGCGCATGCCTGGGCCAACCCTTATGACAATCCGGCCGTGGCGATCTGGGTGATCGCGCCGCCGGTTTATTGAAAGAGGCGCGAGATATGAAAAAGACCGGTGCATGTGCCTGTGGCAAGGTGACTTTTCAATCCGAGGGGCCGTGGCGCGACATCATCGCGTGCCATTGCAATGAATGCCGCCGGATGAGCGGGCATTTCTGGGCGGCGACGGCGGTGCCCGAGGCGGCGCTGGAGATCACCAGTGATGCCGGGCTGAAATGGTTTCGCTCGTCGGATGTGGCCAGGCGCGGGTTTTGCACGGGTTGCGGGGCAAGCCTGTTTTATAAGCATGACGACAAGGGCTATGTGGCCATCGGTGCCGGTTGTCTGGATGGTGACAGCGGGCTTTTTATGATCGAAGAGGTTTTTACCCACGAAAAGGGGGACTATTACGCTTTGACTAACGGTATTTTACATTCCGACTCATGGTCAGAGGAATGGAAGAATGATTGACACGCTTTCTGCCATGGACCCGGTAACGATTGCCGCCTTTCTGGGCGCGGCGGTGCTTTTGTACCTGACGCCGGGGGCGGATATGATGTTCACGCTGGCCTCGGGCATCAGCGGCGGGCCAAAGGCTGGGCTGGCAGCGGCGGCCGGGATTTCGCTGGGGGTTCTGGTGCATGTGTCGCTGGCGGCGGCTGGCTTGGCGGCGCTGTTGCTGGCTTATCCCGCAGCCTATGACGCCATCCGCTATCTGGGCGCGGCTTATCTGGCGTTTCTGGCGTGGCAAAGCTGGACCGCTAGGGATGATCTGGCGCAGCGCAAGGGGCGCGCGGATGTCTGGCGGGCGTTTCGGCGTGGCTTTGTGACCAACATCCTGAACCCGAAAGTGGCGCTGTTCGTGTTGGCGTTTCTGCCGCAATTCACCGACCCCGTGATTGGACCAGTTTGGCAGCAGATTGTCTGGCTTGGGTTGTTGCTGGGCGTTGGCGGCATTTTGACCGACGGCGCTTACGGGGTATTCGCGGGTGTGATGGCGGCGCGGCTGAAACGCGCGTCAAAGGTTATGAACAAGATTTCGGCGGTGGTGTTTGGCGGTTTGGCCATTCGCATCGCATTTGACTGAAGGATAGAGATATGGCGGATTTCCCAACAACAGCCCGTGTGGTCATCATCGGTGGCGGTGTTATCGGAACCTCGTCGCTTTACCATCTGGCCCTCGCGGGCTGGAGCGATTGTGTGCTGCTGGAAAAGAACGAGCTGACGGCGGGTTCTACTTGGCACGCGGCGGGCAATGTGCCGACGTTCTCAACCAGTTGGTCATTGATGAACATGCAGCGTTATTCGACCGAGCTTTATGCGGGGCTGGGTGCGGCGGTGGATTATCCGATGAATTACCATGTGACGGGGTCGATCCGGCTGGGCCATTCCCGCGCACGCATGCAGGAATTTGAGCGCGCGCGTGGCATGGGGCAATATCAGGGCATGGATATTGAAATCCTCACGCCGACCGAGACCAAGGATCGTTATCCGTTTCTGGAAACCCATGATCTTGAAGGGGCGCTGTTTGATCCCGCAGACGGCGATATTGATCCGGCGCAGTTGACGCAGGCTTTGGCCAAGGGCGCGCGGGACATGGGCGCGCGGATTGAGCGGTTTTGCCCCGCCACGGGGGTCAGCCGTGAGAACGGTGAGTGGATTGTTCACACGGACAAGGGCGACATTCGCTGCGAGTTCGTGGTGAACGCGGCTGGATATTACGCCCAGCGCGTGGGTGAATGGTTCAAACCTTTTGGCGGGCGCACAGTGCCGATGATGGTGATGAGCCATCAATACCTGCTAACGGATGAAATCCCCGAGCTGGCAAGCTGGAGCACTGACAACGGTAAGCTGCCGCTTTTGCGCGATGTGGACAGCTCCTATTATCTGCGCCAGGAAAAGAACGGGTTGAACCTTGGCCCCTATGAACCCAATTGCCGCGCCCATTGGGTGACGCCGGATGATCCCATGCCCGAAGATTTCAGCTTTCAGCTTTATCCCGACGATCTTGAACGGCTCGAATGGCATATCGAGGATGCGATGGCGCGGGTTCCGCTGCTGGGCCGCGCGGGGATTTCCAAGGTTATCAACGGCCCCATCCCCTATGCGCCTGATGGCAACCCTCTGATCGGGCCGATGCCGGGTGTTCCGAATGCGTTTGAGGCCTGTGTCTTTACCTTTGGCATCGCTCAAGGTGGCGGGGCGGGCAAGGTGCTGGCCGAGTGGATGGTGGAAGGGCAAACCGAATGGGACATGTGGTCGTGCGATCCACGCCGGTTCACGGATTATACCGATCAGGATTATTGCATCGAGAACGGCAAGCAGATTTACGGCCATGAATACGCCATGCATTTCCCCTTTCACCGCTGGCCTGCGGGCAAGGATCGCAAGCTGTCGCCGATTGACGGCCATATCCGTGAACTTGGCGGCCAGATGGGGGCCTATAACGGCTGGGAACGGGCGAACTGGTTTGCGCAAGACGGCGATGATTTGTCGGAAGCGGTAACCCAGACATGGGGCCGCGCTGGCCCGTGGCAGGTGCGTATTCGCGAGGAATGCGAGGCGGTGCGTGATGGGGTTGGGGTTCTGGATTTGCCGGGGTTCTCGCGCTTCAATTTGACGGGTCATGGGGCTGCCGATTGGCTGCGCGGCATGATCGCGGGTGGATTGCCGCGCGCGGGGCGGATGAACTTGGCGTATTTTCCCGATCCGCGCGGGCGCATTCTGACGGAGATGTCAGTGATGCACCATTGGGCGGATTTTTTCACGCTGATTACGGCGGGTGCGGCCCAGTGGCATGATTTCGAGTATTTGCAAAAGCATCTGCCCGAGGGGTTGCTTCTGACCGACCACACGGCTGATTTTTCGACCTTGATTGTCACAGGTCCGAAATCGCGTGCGCTGCTGGCGAAGATCAGTGACGCCGATCTTGACCTGGGCTGGCTGTCACATCAACGCGCCCATGTGGGTAAGCACGAATGCACACTGGCGCGGGTTTCTTTTGCCGGCGAACTCGGCTGGGAAATCCATGCCCATAACGAACATGTGGCACCGATTTACAACATGGTGCTTGAGGGCGGGGCCAAGCCGTTTGGCATGTGGGCGCTTGATAGTTTGCGGCTGGAAAAGGGTTACCGCGCTTGGAAGGGGGATTTGTCGACGGATTATTCTCTGCTGGAGGGCGGGATGGAGCGGTTTATCCGCTTTGATAAGGCGGTTGATTTTCCCGGCAAAGCGGCGCTATTGGCGGAAAAACAGCGCGGCGTGGCCAAGCGGTTTGTGACGTTGATTGTTGAGGCAGGCGAGTGTGACGCGCCCTATATGTCAACGCTTTGGCATGATGGCGAAGTTGTGGGTGAGACCACCTCGGGCGGTTGGGGTTATCGCGTGAATGCCTCGATTGCGCTGGGGATGCTGCGGGCTGATCTGGCGGTTCCCGGCACGGTGCTTGAGGTCGATATTTTCGGAACGCGCTGCCGTGCGGTGGTGCAGGAAGATCGGCCCCTGTGGGATCCTGACAATGAAAGGCTACGGGCATGAGCCGGATTACGTTGCTGGATGGTGGAATGGGGCAGGAGTTGCTGAAGCGCTCGGCCCAGCCGCCGCATCCGCTTTGGTCGGCGAAAGTGCTGATGGATGAGCCGGAAATCGTGCAGGCCGTGCATGAGGATTATATCAGGGCTGGTTCAACGGTGATTACGCTGAACGCCTATTCGGCGACGCCGGAACGGTTGACAGCCGAGGGGCAGCCCGAACTGTTCGCCCCCCTGCAAGCACGCGCAATTGAACTGGCCAAGGCGGCGGTTGCGGCTTGTGGGAAAAGCGTGCGGATTGCCGGTTGTCTGCCGCCGCTTTATTCGTCTTATCACCCGGAATTGGCCACGGATTACGACATTGTGCTGGGCCTCTATCGCCAGATCGTCGCGGCGCAGAAGGATCATGTGGATTTGCTGCAATGCGAAACGCTTTCGTCTGTGCTTGAAGCGCGCGCGGCGTTGACGGCGGCCAAGGAAAGTGGGCTGCCGGTTTGGCTGGGGTTAAGCGTGGCCGATGACGACAGCAAAACCTTGCGCTCCGGTGAGGGGCTGAGTGACGCGCTTGCGGTGCTGGTGCCGATGGGGCCGGATGCGATCCTGTTGAATTGCTCGTTCCCCGAGGCGATTACCGCCGCCTTGCCGGATGTGATTGCCACGGGTCTGACGGCGGGGGGATATGCCAACGGCTTCACCGGTATCACCGCCCTGAAACAGGGCGGCACAGTCGAGGGATTGCGCGCGCGCGACGATCTTGGCCCTGCGGTCTATGCGGACTTCGCCATGCACTGGGTCGGCATGGGGGCCAGCATCATCGGTGGCTGCTGTGAAACCGGCCCCGCCCATATCGCTGAAATTGCCCGGCGGCTGGAGCGGTCGGGTTTTGAAATGATCTGACAGGAATATAACATGACACTTCCCGATAAAGCGCGTGTGGTGATTATTGGCGGCGGGGTGATCGGCTGCTCGGTGGCTTATCATCTGGCGAAACTTGGCTGGAAAGACGTTGTTCTGTTGGAGCGCAAGCAATTGACCAGCGGCACAACGTGGCACGCGGCGGGGCTGATCGGGCAGTTGCGGGCCAGCGCAAACATGACCAAGCTAGCCAAGTATACGTCTGAACTTTATTACAAGCTCGAGGCGGAAACCGGTGTGGCCACGGGGATGCGGCAGGTTGGCTCGGTGACTGTCGCCCTGACCGGGGAGCGGCGCGAGGAGATTTTCCGCTCGGCTGCC
The DNA here is from genome assembly GCA_013151535.1 of Alphaproteobacteria bacterium. Classification (GTDB taxonomy): domain Bacteria; phylum Pseudomonadota; class Alphaproteobacteria; order Rhodobacterales; family Rhodobacteraceae; genus UBA5972. The sequence goes on from JAADIC010000115.1 coordinate 5,386, forward strand.
ATGGCGCGGGCCTTTGGCGTGCCGGTTGAGGAGATGTCACCCACCGAAGTCAAGGAACGCTATCCGCATCTGAATATCGATGGTGTTGTGGCGGGTGTCTGGCTGCCCACTGACGGGCAGGGCGATCCGGCAAATATCACGCTGGCCATGGCCAAAGGCGCGCGCATGAACGGGGCGCAGATTGTCGAGCAGGTGAAGGTCACGGGGATCAGCAAGGCGGGCAAGCGCGTCACTGGTGTTGACTGGGAAAAAGACGGCACGCGCGGGCATATCGCGGCGGATTATGTGGTCAATTGCGCCGGTATGTGGGGCCACGAGGTGGGGCGCATGGCCGGGGTGAACGTGCCGCTGCATGCGTGTGAGCATTTCTATATCGTGACCGAGCCGATCAAGGGGCTGACACAGATGCCGGTTTTGCGGGTGCCGGATGAATGCGCTTATTACAAGGAAGACGCGGGGAAGTATTTGTTGGGGGCGTTTGAACCGGTCTCGAAGCCTTGGGGTATGGGCGGCATTCCTGACAGTTTTGAATTCGACCAACTGCCCGAGGATTTCGACCATTTTGAGCCGATCCTGGAAAACGCGGTCAACCGTCTGCCGATGCTGGCCGAGGCGGGGATACATACGTTTTTTAACGGGCCGGAAAGTTTCACGCCGGATGATGCCTATCATCTGGGGCGCAGCCCCGAGGTTGAAAATTTCTTTGTCGCCGCCGGGTTCAATTCCATCGGCATTCAATCGGCGGGCGGGGCTGGCATGGCGCTGGCGCAGTGGATGCAGGATGGCGAGCGCCCCTTTGATCTGGGCGATGTGGATATCGCCCGCAACCAGCCGTTTCAGGGCAACAAGACCTATCTGTTTGAGCGCAGCAAGGAGACTTTGGGCCTGCTTTACGCGGATCATTTTCCGTATCGCCAGAAGGCCACGGCGCGGGGGATTCGGCGCTCACCGTTTCATCAGCACCTGCTGGATCGGGGCGCGGTTATGGGTGAGGCCGCCGGTTGGGAGCGGGCCAACTGGTTTGCTGATGAGGGGCAGGAACGCGAATACAAATATAGCTGGAAGCGGCAGAACTGGTTTGAAAACTCGGCGCGGGAACATAGGGCGGTGCGCGAGAATGTTGGCATGTATGATATGACAAGTTTCGGTAAAATCCGGGTTGAAGGGCCTGATGCGGAAGGGTTTTTGAACTATGTGTGCGGGGCGGAGATGGCCGTGCCTGTGGGTAAAATCGTCTATACTCAGTTCCTGAACAAAAAGGGCGGGATCGAGGCGGATGTGACTGTGAC
>JAADIC010000216.1 GCA_013151535.1 Alphaproteobacteria bacterium
CTCATCGTTTCACCAAGGCAAGCTGCGTCACGGGACGCGCCGGTTTCCAGCCCATCAAGCCGCCAATAGGCTCGGCCCGCGCGATGTTCAGCTTGACCAGCGAGCCGCCATAACCCGCATGCAATCCCAGCAGCACACCCTCGCTTTCCAGCGTCACCGCATTGACCACCAACCGCCCCAAAGGCCGCAACGCGGTCCAACACGCCTCGAACACCTCGACACTCAATCCGCCACCGATAAAAATCGCATCCGGTGGCTGCAAGCCAGCCAAAGCCGCCGGGGCCACGCCGTCGATAATCTCCAGTTTCGGCACCCCCAACGCCAGTGCATTGGCCGCCGCAAACACCCGCCGCTCGGGCTTGGGTTCGATCCCCAAAGCCCGCGCATAACGCGCCGCGCGCATCCACTCCACCGCGACCGAGCCGCTTCCACAACCCACATCCCACAACAGCGCGCCGCGCATCGGCATCAGCTTGGCCAACGTGGCGGCGCGCACCTCCTGCTTGGTCATGGTTCCGTCATGCTGGAACAGATCGTCACTCAATCCCGGTACCCGCGGCATCAACGCCGCATCGCGCGCCGCCACACATTCCACCGCCAGCGTATTAAACGCAGGCACCGCGTGCGCCCAGCTTTCCGCCAGCCCGTCAAAGCGCACCTCATCCGCCCCGCCCATGGAGGCCAAAACCGTCATGCGGCTTTTGCCAAATCCGCGCGCGCTCAGGAACCCGGCAATCTGCCCCGGCGTTTCCTCCCCCGTGGTCAGGATCAACAAGCGCTGCATCGGCTGAATGAACGCAATCATTTGCTCCACCGGGCGGCCATGCACCGTCAAAGTCTCCAGATCAGCCATCGACCAGCCCATGCGCGCCGCCGCCAGTTGAAACGCCCCAACCTGCGGGTGATAGGTAATCTCGGAAGGCGCAATAGACCGCCCGATCCGCGCCCCGACCGAGTACCACAACGGATCGCCCGTGGCCAAAACCACCACCCGCTTACCCTGATGGGCGCGCAAAGTGTCAATCAGCGCATCAAAGGGCGAAGGCCAGGCCATCCGCTCAGCCTTCACCAGTTCCGCCAACGCATGATGGCGATCACCACCGACAATCACCTCAGCCGCTTCAACCACAGCCCGCGTCGCGGGCGTCAGCCCGTCCAGACCATCTTCGCCAATCCCGACAATATGCAACCAAGGCCCAGCCATTCAACCACCCACTTTCATTGTTCTAGAGCGAAACCAATCTAAACGGATTCGGATATTCAGCCTCTGGCCCGAGGCAGCGTTTGTTTTTCCAAACGCGTTCGGGCCAGAGGCTGAATTCAATTGGATTGGATTTGCTCTAAAAATACTCATTTCACAGCTTCCCCCGGCAAACCTGCCGCCAACGCATTCACCGCCGCCGAAGCCATGGCCGAACCACCCCGTCGACCGCGCAGGGCCACAAATTCGCACCCCCGAGGCCGCGCCGCCAGTTCAGCCTTACTTTCCGCTGCGCCAATAAATCCAACAGGAAAACCCAGAATAACCGCTGGTTTCGGCCAGCCCTGATCGAGCAGTTCCAGCAAGTGAAACAGTGCCGTCGGCGCATTGCCAATGGCCACAACCGCGCCCTCCAAATGATCGCGCCACAGCTCAACCGCCGCCGCCGAACGGGTATTGCCGATCTCCGCCGCAAGTGCTGGCACCGCAGGATCATTTAGCGTCACAATCACCGGATTACCCGCAGGCAAAGCCCGCCGGATAATCCCCGCCCCGACCATCTCGCAATCACACAGAACCGGCGCGCCTGCCTGCATCGCCGCCCGCCCCGCCGCAAAAGCACCTGCGGAAAACGCCAACCGATCCGCCACTTCAACCATGCCACAGGCATGGATCAGCCGCGTCGCCAGTGCTGCCATTCCGTCCTCAAACCGCGCCAGCCGCGCCTCGTCGCGCACGGTCTGAAAACTGGCCGAATAAATCGCCGCAGGGTCGCGTTCATAGTTCATTTACGGCGCGCACTTTCCGGCCCCAGAGGGTGCTTTGCTTGCGGGTATTGCGTGTGCACATGGTCATGATCGTGATGATGGTGATGCGCATGATGATCCGCCATCACCAACCGGCATTCCCCCGTACAGAAATCCGCACACAGCTCACAATCCGCCACATTCGAGCCCGGCGCGCTGGCCCCCTGCCCCTCCACATGATGGTGGTGGCTCTCCTGCGGCAAGCCAACCTCGGCCTCGAACCCCAGAACCTGCACGCGGTATTTGCATATGGCACAGTTCTCCGGCGGCACCTCGCCCACCTGCTCGGTTATCCGTTCGGCAAAGGTTTCCAGAACCTGCGGATGGTCGTTCAAATACCCGGCCTTCACAAACTGAATATCCGGATTTGCCGCCGCCACCTTGTCGGTAAATCCATAAATCCGGTCAATCAGAATACCGGCAAACAGGAAATACGGAAACACGATGACCCGTTTATAGCCCAGCCTTGAGACATGATCCAAACACGGCTCAACCAGCGGGAACGTCACCCCGGAATAGCCGACCTCGCACCAGCCAAAGCCCATGCCTTCCCACAGCATGCGCGCGATTTTGCTGACGTTGGAATTGGCATCCGGGTCAGACGCGCCACGACCGATCACCACCAGCGCCGTATCGGCCATTGCCATCTCACCAAGCTCGGCATTGGCCCGCGCCACAGCCTCGGAAATCCGCGCCCCCGCCGCCGCGATCATCTTGGGATCAACCCCAAGTTCGCGGCCATAAGTAACCTTGATGCCGTGCTTTTTCGCATAGGTATTCAAAACCGTCGGAATGTCATTCTTGGAATGCATGGCGGCGAACAACATGCCGGGAACCGCAAGAATGTGATCACAACCCGCCTCGCGCAGACGGTCCAGCCCGTCGCGGATCACCGGATTGGCAAATTCGAGATAGCCGTAATCGACCATCCAGTCGTTAGGCAACAACGCCGGTAATTTCTCGGCCAACACCGCAAATTCATCCACCGCCGCCTGAGAACGCGAGCCGTGGCCACAGATCATCACCCCGATTTTCGACATATCCACCTCCTTTTTCATCCACAGAAGGCACGAGGGCCACGCGGCCCTCTGACGAACCGGTTTCCGGCCCCCTATTTGGGTCAGCCATCCACCACGCACCTCTCCGGCCCCGCACGGGGCTTCGTCACGGCCTCTATACGCGCCCAGTGCAGCCGCCACAATCCGGGAATCGCCGCGTTTTGGCTCATCCCCGACCGCCGTAATCTTTGTTCCAAAAATATCTTGGGGCGTGGGGACTGGCCCCACTGGACCGACCTCCATAAAGATTGTCTCTAATTTGGAAACAATTTGGTGAAAATTTTCCTATTTATTCCGAAACAAAAACTACTAACTCTGGAGAAATCACATTGAAGGAGCAGAATTATGGGCCAATTGCGCAACGGAAAATGGTCAGAAGAATGGTACGATACCAAGTCAACCGGTGGCAAATTTGTGCGTTCCACTGCCGGATTTCGCAACTGGATCACCGCTGATGGCGCGCCGGGGCCAACCGGTTCGGGCGGCTTCAAAGCACAAAGCGGCCGCTATCATCTTTATGTCTCCTACGCCTGCCCATGGGCCCATCGCACCCTGATCTTTCGCCAACTCAAAGACCTTGCGAATCACATCAGCGTCGATGTGGTGCATCCCGACATGCTGAAAGATGGCTGGAGCCTGACCACCGATTTTGCCGATACCACCGGCGATACTCTCTATGGCAAAACCCGCCTGCACGAGATTTACACCAAAGCCGAGCGGCGCGTTTCAGGGCGCGTCACCGTGCCGGTATTGTGGGACAAAACACGCGAAACCATCGTCTCCAACGAATCCTCTGAAATCATTCGCATGTTCAATTCCGCCTTTGACGGCATCACCGGCAACAGCGCGGATTACTGGCCCGAACCCCTGAGGGACGCGATCGAGGCCATGAACACGCGGATCTATTCCGGCTTCAACAATGGCGTCTACAAAGCCGGTTTTGCAACCAGCCAACCGGCTTATGACGCGGCGGCTGCGAATGTGTTCGAAACTCTCGACTGGCTGGAAAACCACTTGAAAACAAACCGTTATATCATGGGGTCTCGGATAACCGAGGCTGATTGGCGGCTGTTCACAACCCTGATCCGCTTTGATCCCGTCTATCACACCCACTTCAAATGCAACCGCAAATGGCTGCGCGAATACCCCAATCTCTGGGCCTATACCCGCGAGCTTTATCAATGGCCGAATGTGGCAAAAACCGTGAATATGGGTCACATCGTGCGCCACTATCACCACAGCCACGAAACCATAAACCCCTACCGGATCATCCCGATCAATCCGGTGATCGACTATGCAGAACCGCATGGCCGCAGCGCGGTTTAGTCACACCATTTCACGCGCACCAAAATGCTCAACCATCGCCGCCAGATCATCTGGCGCGATGGTTTCCGGCACACAGGCGCAGGCATTGGCCGCAAGACTGAAGATCAATCCGTCGGCGTAGTAGCCTGCGCGGGTCACAAAAACCACTTTGGCATCGGGCAGGGTATAGGCGGCGAAATCGGCAATCGTCAAAGCGGCCGCATCGGGCATCGCAAGGTTCAGAACGATCACATCGGGTTTGAAAAACCGGATGGATTTCTGGGCCGCCGATCGCGTTTGAGCCAATTCCACATTCAACCCGTCCCGGGTGAATTGCCACTGCCACTGGCCCGCCAACTCAGCATTGTTTTCAACAATCAGAACACGCACAACGATACCTCGAACACTTGCGGCGCAACGTTTGCTTAATCTTTGTTAAGATTTCGTTAACAAAATTCAGGAAATTCCCGTCACTCTGACGGATTTCCATTGCAACAGCCCCTGATTTGAGCTTGATGAAACGCAGAAAAGAGGGGCCAACATGACCACAACTATCACCATTTGTGACACCTGCAAACGTGAAGACTGGGCCAAGCGCGGAATGGCGCAAACCGATGGCGAGGCTTTGGCCGCCCTGATCGAAGCCGCCGCCAAAGGTGTAAACGGTGTCAAGATCCGCCGCCATTCCTGCCTGATGGGCTGCGGCAAGGGCTGCAATCTGGCGATTCAGGCCCCTGGCAAGCTGACCTATGTGATGGGCGATTTCGACGCAGACCAGGACAGCGCAACCGGTGTGGTCGAATATGCCCGCCTGCACAGCGAAAGCGAAAGCGGCCAAGTGCCGTTCAAACAATGGCCACAAGCGGTAAAGGGGCATTTCGTGTCGCGTCTGCCAGTGCTCGGCCCTGAGGGCGAATGACAGGCGTTGCCCGCGATCACGGCGGCGGGCTTGATGCGGCAATCGCAGAATTTGGCGGCACACGCAACGATTGGCTCGACCTTTCGACCGGCATCAATCCCGCGCCCTACCCGTTGCCGGAATTCAGCCAAAACGACTGGGCCGCGCTGCCCGATGCCAAGGCGATGGTGCAGCTTTTGAGCGCTGCACGCGTCTTTTGGGGCGTCCCCGATCAAGCCGACATCATCGCCGCCCCCGGCGCCTCCGCCCTCATCGCCCGCCAGCCCGCCCTGCGCCCACCAGGCAATGTGCAGATCACCACCCGCACCTATAACGAACACGCCGCCGCCTTTCGCGCCGCTGGCTGGCAAGTGCAGACCGCACCCGCCGACACCCGCGTCACCGTGCATCCCAACAACCCCGATGGCGCGCTTTGGGATGGAACGGGGTCGGCAAAACTCACGATCATCGACGAAAGTTTCTGCGATGTGACGCCGGATCAAAGCTATATTGAACTGGCGGCTAGTCCCGGCACGATCATCCTCAAGAGTTTCGGCAAATTCTGGGGCCTCGCAGGCGCGCGCCTTGGCTTTGCCATTGGCCATCCCAACACAATCGCCCCTTTGCGCGACCTTCTGGGCCCGTGGCCCGTGGCGGGGCCGGTCTTGCGGCTTGGCATGCAGGCCCTGACCGACAGCAACTGGGCCAGAACCACCCGCACCCGCCTTGAAACCGACGCCGCGCGGCTCGACACCGTGATGAAGGCAAACCGCGCCACCTTGATCGGCGGTACATCCCTGTTTCGCCTTTATGCGGTCGACAACGCCAAGAACTGGCATCGCCACCTTGCCCGGCACCATATCCTGACCCGCATTTTTCCTTACAGCGACACATGGCTGCGTTTTGGCCTTCCCGGTGATGAAACGGCTTGGACAAGGTTGGCCAAGGCCCTAAGCTCCGCCCCATGAGCAATCTTGATATCCTGCTGATCGCCCTTTTGACCGACGCTGTGATCGGTGATCCCGACTGGCTGTGGAAAAAACTGCCGCATCCGGCGGCCCTGATGGGCATGGGGGTTGGGGCGCTTGACAAGGCCTTCAACAACGGTTTGCAACGTCGCCTCAAAGGGGTGCTGGTCCTTGCGGTTCTGCTGTTGGCCGCCAATGTGATCGCCCTGAATGTCATCCTGCTGCCCCGATCCGAATATTTCGTGATCGCTCTGACCGCCATTCTGCTGGCGCAAAACAGTCTTGCGCGGCACATCAAAGCCGTCGCCACCGGCCTGAAATCAAGCCTGACTGACGGCCAGAAAGCGGTCTCGGTGATCGTTAGCCGCGACACCAGCCAGCTCGACGAGTCCGCCGTGTCCCGGCCATCGAAAGCGCCGCCGAAAATTTCTCCGACGCGCTGGTCGCCCCGGTGTTCTGGGCGCTGCTGTTCGGCCTGCCCGGCATCATGGTTTACAAAATGATAAACACCGCCGACAGCATGATCGGCTATCGCTCGGACAAATACAAAGATTTCGGCTGGGCGGCGGCCAAGCTGGATGACCTCGTCAACTGGATACCGGCGCGGATTTCCGGCCTGCTGATCGCCGCCGCGCATGGCTCAATGAAAGCCGTCAAGCTGATGTTGCGCGACGCGCGTTTGCACCGCTCACCCAACGCCGGCTGGCCCGAAAGCGCCACCGCCGCCGTGCTGGGCGTCGCCATTTCCGGCCCCCGCGTCTATGACGGCAAGGAAACCGACGACCCCTTCGTTAACGCCGAAGGCCGCCATGACCTTAACGCCTCGGATGTCGAGCGCGCCGTCAAAGTGATCTGGCGCGGCTGGGCCTTACTGCTGGTTCTTTTGTTCCTTTTCAGGGTGTTTCAATGAAAACCCCCATCTACGCCATCGGCGATATTCATGGCCATATTAACCAGCTTAAGCGGGTGCATGAGCTGATCGAACGCGATCAGGCAACCCAGGGTTATGACAACGCCAAGGTCGTGCATATCGGTGATCTGACCGACCGTGGGCCTGACAGTCGCGGCGTGATCCAGCATCTGATCGACGGGCGCGAAGCGGGTAAAAACTGGATCACCATCAAAGGCAATCACGACCGTTTCTTCCAGATGTTTGTCGAAGACCCGGATTGGTCCGACCGCTGCCTGCGCCCCGAACTGACATGGCTGCACCCGCGCATGGGCGGGCTGGAAACCCTGAAATCCTACGGCATCGACGCCACTGCGCAGCGGAATTGGTTTGATCTGGCCACCGAAGCACAAGGCAAAGTGCCCCCCGACCATACAGAATTCCTGCGCGATCTGCCGCTTTATCACGAACACGATGAGTTGCTGTTTGTGCATGCGGGTCTGCGCCCCGGCATCGCGATCAAAGATCAGAACGCGGATGATCTGATGTGGATGCGCGAGCCGTTTCTGGCCCACAAGGCCAGCTTTGGCCCCTTGGTCATTCATGGTCATACGATGGTAAGCGGCGTCGAACACCACGGCAACCGGGTGAATATCGACACCGGTGCCGGGCGCGGCAATGATCTAAGCGCGGTGTTGATTGAAGGGCGCAAGGTTTGGCTGCTGGAACAGCACGGCCGCCGCCTGCTTGAACCACAGAAAACAGCCTGAACGCGGAGGAAAAATTTTACCGAAAATTTTTCAACCTGAAGAAAATTCGATAATTTTCTTCTAGAGCAAATCCAATCCAATTGAATCCACCCACCGCCCCGAATCCGTTTAGATTGGTTTCGCTCTAAACCCCCGCCAATTCCTTCTTATGCAGCCAATCCGCGTGTTTCGGGGCCTTTTTGGTGCGGCTCCATTCTTCCAGCATGTCCCATTTGACCGCGTCCATCTTTTCAAGCATCGCCGCTTCGTCAGGATCAGGGCAGGCCAGTTCCAGCCGATGGCCGGACGGATCAAAGAAATAAATCGAATGGAAGATCGAGTGGTCCGTGACCCCCAGAACATCCACACCTTCGGCCTCCAGATGCGCCTTGAACGCCATCAACTCGGCCCGGTCTTTCACCTTGAAAGCAATATGCTGCACCCATTCCGGCGTATTCGGATCTCGGCCCATCTCGGCCTTGGTTGGCAGCTCGAAAAATGCCAATACATTGCCGCCACCCGCATCCATAAAGATGTGCATGTAAGGATCAGGTTCGTGGGTTGACGGCACATGATCCTCGGCAATCGCCAGCACAAAATCCATGTTCAGCATCTTACCGTACCATTCAACGGTTTCCTTGGCGTCGCGGCAGCGATAGGCAACGTGGTGAATCCGGTCGATTTTCATGGGATTTCCTTTCAGTTCAGGCCGACACAGCGGCCTTTTGCATGGCGTCGCTCAGAACGGCGCGATCACCGATATGGTTGGCCAAAAGCAGGATCAGGCGGGCGTTAATCGCGTCGCTTTCCGCTTTGCTGCGGCCCTCATGGATGGCCAGCAATTCCGCGTAGAAATCATCGGCCCCGTCGATATTCGCCTTGAGGTTTAGCGTGCTCATGGCGCGTCTCCTTGTCCTGTCGCTGTTTTCAACGCGGCTTTCACTGCGACCTCGTCATATTTGATCCAGCGCGCCGCCACATGCTGATCGGGGCGCATCAGATAGACAGCCGACTTCGCCCCCCCGAGATAGCGCGTGCCAAATTGCGCACTGGCATCCGGGGCAATTCGCAAGGCCTCGATGGTGATACCGTCAACCTCAAGGCTATCCGGCACATCCACCCCAAGCGCCAACAGTTGGAATTTGTCGCCAAGCTGATCCAGCAGCCAGCCATCGCCAACAGGGGCATCAATCGCCGAGGCCCCGGGCCGTAAGCCTTCGGGCAAATCAACGCAATCCGGCCCGTTCAGCGACGAGCCGTCATAGACACACGGCACCGACAAACGCCCGGTATTGACCAGCGGGCGGGCAAACTCAAACCGCTCGGCCAGATCAAGCACCGCGTTGCGGAAACAAGTACTGGTTTCGGATTTCGGTGTGATGAAATCGGTCGAGCGGGTGGAGTTCAGCAGGTTTTCATCCGCGCCGTAAACCCGCTCCACGTCATAGGTATCAAGCAGGCTATCGGGCGCGCGGCC
>JAADIC010000156.1 GCA_013151535.1 Alphaproteobacteria bacterium
CCCTGCGCTGATTGGAGCCTTCTTAGCGCTGCTGCCAAAGCGGCAGAGGTGCAGGGCGCGACAACCCATGTGGGTGGCATTTATTCGTCAGACACGTTTTACGATGAACGCGCGGATTTGATGGAACAAATGGTGCGCCACAACGTGCTGGCGGTCGAAATGGAAGCCGCTGAACTTTACACATTGGCGGCGCGTTATGGCGTGCGGGCGCTGGCGATCCTGACCATCAGCGATCACCTTATCACCGGCGAGGCCCTGCCCTCGGGCGATCGCGAACGCAGCTTTGGCGACATGGTGGAAATCGCGCTGGAGGCGGCTTTCGCATGAAAACCCTCAGGCTCGGAACGACCGGGCCCGAGGTGTCGCGCATCTCGCTTGGCTGCATGTCGTTCGCGGGGTTTTACGGGCCGACGGACAGAGACGAGAGCTTCGCCTGTCTGGATGCGGCGCAAAAGCACGGTATTGATTTTCTGGATACAGCCGAGATTTACGGCAAGGGCCTGTCAGAAAGCGTGATCGGGGAATACCAGCGACAGTCCGGGTATCGCTTCAAAATCGCCACCAAGGGCGGCATTGTCATTGGTGGCGCGCGTGGTCAGACCAACAATTCCGAACCGTGGCTGCGCCGCGCGCTGGAGGGGTCGCTGACACGGCTCGGCGTTGAACGGGTTGAGCTTTATTACATCCACCGCCGCGACTGGTCGATCGAGATTGAGCAGATTGTCGAAACGCTGGAAGGCTTTCGCACCGAGGGCCTGATCGGCGGCTTCGGGTTCTCGGAAATCGCGCCGTCGTCGTTGCGCCGCGCCGCGTCAGTTGCCCCGGTGGCGGCTGTGCAAAACGAATATTCGCTCTGGACGCGCTATCCTGATCTTGGGCTTATTCAGGCCTGCAAGGAACTGGGCACCACCTTTGTGCCATTTTCCCCGCTGGCGCGCGGTATGTTTGGCGAGGCACATCTTGATCCCGCCAGTTTTGCCGAGGGTGATTTTCGCCGCAACGGTCCGCGTTTTCAGGAACCCAACTTCACCGCCAATTCCGACATGATCGCCAGATTCCGCACCTTTGCCCATGGCCGCGGCTGGGCCACCCCGGCCGCCGCCATCGCGTGGGTTCTGGATCAGGGGGATCACTTGATCCCGATCCCCGGCACACGATCTGCTGCCCATCTGGCAGACTGGGCCGGGGCGTGCGAGATCGCGTTTACCGATGCGAATCGGGCCGAAATCGCGCGCCTGCTGCCGGTTGGTTTTGCCCATGGTGACAGGTATTCCGACGCGCAAATCGTCGGGGTCGAGAGGTATTGTTGATGATGCGAAAGATTGCGGCCATAACAATCGGCCTGCTTCTGGCCCTCACCCATTGGGCGCAAGCCGGTGAGCGCCACGAATACCCGTTTGAAATCCGGGCCAACGGATTTCGCTTTGGTGACTTTCTGGTTGTGCTTGAAGAGGATGCGCAAACCTACCGCGTTGAGGTTTCAGCCGAAGCCAGGGGAGTTTTCGGCTTCATGCTGCGCGCCAGATATAGCGGCACATCCACAGGCGAGAAACGCCCGGATGGCACCAGACTGGGGCTGGATTTCAAGGCCCGTTCCAGCCGGATTTTCGCGGACCGGACCCAACAGGTCACCTATCAGGACGGCCAGCCGAAAACTGTTTTTATCCTGCCGCTCAAACGCCGGACGGCCTTGTCCGATCCTCTGAAGGTTACCGGGAGTTTCAACGATCCGCTCAGCTTTCTGGCGAATCTTGTGGCCAATCCCGGTACGACCTGCCCAGCGCCTGCCGACCTGTATGATGGCCGCCGGATCACCAAAGTGACCCTTGAACCCGGTTTGCCCGAACCCAACAGCCTGACCTGCACCGGAACCTACGAAATCATCGAGGGGCCGGACCATTCCCTGCAAAAAGGCGTGCGCCGCTTCGGGCTGACAGCAAGCTATGGCCGCGACCTCACCGGTATTCTATTGCTAAAGAGCGTCAAATTTGAATCCGGCGGTAACGAAATTTTGCTTTCCCGTTTGGGAAATTGATATAAATCAAGAGTCAACTCCATACTATGAACATATTTAGGGGCTAGTTGATTCGAATGGCCGCGACTCCTGACTGATTGGAGGGAAGCCCGTTTTTTGTACCTGTTCACGATTGTTCCACAAAAACAGAGCGCTCGCTCAAATTTAGATGACTTGCTATGAAAATTCTCGCTGTTGATGACGACAAAACGATCCTCGAATTGCTGTGCCTCGCCATTCAGGTATTTGGAGACCACACGGTGGTTCGCGCCAGTTCTGGCCCCGAGGCCCTGCAACGCATGGCGGAAGCTGACACACCTTTTGACTGTTTCCTGCTTGATATCCAGATGCCAAAAATGACCGGCATCGACCTTTGCGGTGCAATCCGCGCCAATGCGAACTATGTCGAAACACCGATCATCATGCTGACGGCGATGTCTGATAAACGTTATATCGACGCGGCTTTTTCAACCGGCGCGACCGATTTCATCGTCAAACCGTTTGATATAATGGAGCTGAAATCACGCCTCCAATTGGCGGAAACACAGGCGCTTTCCAACCGGAGGACGGCCCATAATACGCTCGACTCCCTCACCAATAATCTGACCGAAAAGAACCCCTATAAAATCGACGAAGCCGTGCCGATGCTGAACATCGACCACGCGCTGCGACCCGGGGTTTTTGGTAATTATCTGGAGGAATTGCACCGTCTGCAATATCTGCGCACCCGCGTATTCACCATAAGGGTGCTGGATATCGAGGCGATCTTTTCCAATTCCAGCGGTCTGGAATTTCGCGATCATATGATCGATATCGCCGAGACCATTCAGGATTATCTGTGCGAGGCCCAGGGTTTGCTCAGCTATTTCGGCAACGGGGTTTTCTGCTGCGTGATTGATGGTGGGTTTATCGCGATGCTGGAAGATATGCCCGTGAAACTGGAGGCCGCCATTTACAATCTGAACATGGTCTATCGCAACGGCAGCGCCATTGAGGTGCGCCTTGAAATCGGCGATGCGGTTGCGCCGAGCTTTTTCACCAAACTGTCCGCAACCGATATCATTCAGAAAGCGGTGAGCAATCTGGGAGACGGACAGATTTCGCTGCCTGCGATCAAGTCTGCAGGCTGACCCCTAAATCACCCGCTCGACCATCATCTTCTTGATCTCGGCAATTGCCTTGGCCGGGTTCAGGCCCTTGGGGCAGGTTTGCGTGCAATTCATGATGGTGTGGCAACGATATAGCTTGAACGGGTCTTGCAGCTCGTCCAGCCGCTCGCCCGTCGCCTCGTCGCGGCTGTCAATGATCCAGCGATAGGCGTGCAGCAACGCCGCCGGGCCAAGGTAGCGATCCGAGTTCCACCAATAGCTGGGGCAAGAGGTGGAACACGACGCGCACATCACGCATTCATACAGCCCATCCAGTTTCTTGCGGTCTTCGATGCTCTGACGCCATTCATGCGCCGGGCGGTTGGTTTTGGTCTCCAGCCACGGCATGATGCTGGCGTGCTGGGCATAGAAATGCGTGAGGTCGGGGATCAGATCCTTGACCACCGGCATATGCGGCAACGGATAAATCTTAACGTCGCCCTTGATCTCGTCCATGCCATAGATGCAGGCCAGCGTGTTAATGCCGTCGATATTCATCGCGCACGAACCACAAATCCCCTCGCGACAGGAACGGCGAAAGGTCAGGGTCGGGTCAGTCTCGGATTTAATCTTGATGAGCGCGTCCAGCACCATCGGCCCGCATGTGTCCATATCAACGTGATAGGTATCCACACGTGGATTAGCCCCGCTGTCGGGATCAAAGCGATAGATACGAAAGGCGCGCGTGTTCTTGGCGCCAGCCGGTTTGGGCCATGCCTTGCCGACCGTGATGCGGCTGTTTTTGGGGAGTGTTAGTTCAACCATTTTATTTTCCTGCAAATCTCATTCATGAATGTCAATGAATGTTGACTTTTGCTAAAAACTGCGGGTCTCTCTCATCTAACAACGATTCAAGAATTCGTGCAGCCTCTTCATCGTCCGCTCTTTCGATTTCGCGGCGCGTAAACTCAACAATCGAAGTCAGCGCCTTTGGTGCTTTCCACCAATCAAATCCATCTTTCTTAATTGAGTCTTCCCCAAGGGCATATGCCCGCGCAAATTTTGTCCCCTCAGGTACTCTTTCGCTGAATTCATAAGATACCAAAAATTCTGACGCGATATAGTCAGTAGACTGATCCTCGCGGAAAAGCTGAACCAATCGACTCAAGGTGGACTTGAGGCTATTGGTCATTGTCTGAGCTGTCATCGACTATCTCCAATCGCTTGTTTATTCGTTCGATCTGAACAAGTGCCTCTGCAATTCTAATTTCCTGTCTGTTTCGTTGCGATGCTTCATTGACAAATTGCTGCTCGTTCAAAAGCATACGTTCACTTATGTCTTTAAGCGTTCCTTCCATTTGTAACAACCTGTGATCAAAGTTGCGCAATCGGTGCAGATTCAAGCTGGTCGGTTCATTCGGTTTTTTCGGCATACGAAACCCTCAATAAACCCGCGCCTTGGGCGCTATTTTCTTCAGATCAATCCCGCCGTCTTTTTGCGCCATGCGCGGTTTCAGATGCACATCGCGATAGCTTAGCGTCACATTCGGCCCTTCGATGCGCGATAGCGAATGTTTGCGCCAGTTCTTGTCGTCGCGATCCGGGTAATCCTCATGCGCATGCGCCCCTCGGCTTTCCTTGCGCGCCTCGGCCGCCACAATCGTTGCCATGGCGTTGGGCATCAGGTTGGTCAGTTCCAGCGTTTCCATCAGGTCGCTGTTCCAGATCAGGGATCGGTCGGTAACATGCAGATCATCGATCTTGGCGGCGACGGTTTTCATTTTCTTGACCCCTTCAGCCAAGGTTTTATCGGTGCGGAACACCGCCGCGTCGGCCTGCATGGTGCGCTGCATCTCATCGCGTAGATCAGCCGTCGGTGTGCCGCCACTGGCATTGCGCAACCCGTCAAACCGATCCATCGCTTTTTCAACCGAAGCCTCATTGAGCGGCGCGTTCGGCGCATCGGCATCAATAATTTCACCGGCGCGAATGGCAGCGGCGCGGCCAAAGACCACGAGATCAATCAGGGAATTGGACCCCAAGCGGTTCGCCCCATGCACCGAGGCACAGCCCGCTTCGCCCACCGCCATCAGGCCCGGTTGGATACGGTCGTGGTCACTCGCGGTCGGGTCCAGAACCTCGCCCCAGAAATTCGTCGGGATGCCGCCCATGTTGTAATGCACAGTTGGCAGCACCGGTATCGGCTCTTTCGTCAGATCGACACCGGCAAAAATACGCGCGCTTTCGGTAATGCCGGGCAGCC
Organism: Alphaproteobacteria bacterium; assembly: GCA_013151535.1. Classification (GTDB taxonomy): domain Bacteria; phylum Pseudomonadota; class Alphaproteobacteria; order Rhodobacterales; family Rhodobacteraceae; genus UBA5972. The sequence continues at coordinate 5,366 of JAADIC010000156.1, forward strand.
GTTCGGCCAAAGCCGCAGGTGGCAGATGGTTGAGGTTCAGATGCAGGTGATCCTTGTTCGGCCCAACCCCGCGCCCCTCGCGGATTTCCAGCGTCATGCAGCGCGAAACCACGTCACGCGACGCCAGATCCTTATAAGTCGGCGCATAGCGCTCCATGAACCGCTCACCCTCGGAATTGGTCAGATAACCACCCTCGCCGCGCGCGCCTTCGGTAATCAGAACACCCGCGCCATAAACGCCGGTCGGGTGGAACTGCACGAACTCCATGTCTTGCAGCGGCAGGCCTTGGCGCGCCACCATGCCGCCACCGTCACCGGTGCAGGTATGGGCCGACGTGGCGCTGAAAAACGCGCGGCCATAACCACCCGTGGCCTGCACCACCATCTTGGCGTTGAAGCGGTGGATGGTGCCGTCATCCAGCTTCCAGGCGATCACGCCCTGACAGGCGCCATCCTTGTCCATAATCAGATCAATGGCGAAATATTCGATAAAGAACTCGGCCTTTTGTTTCAGGCTTTGGCCGTAAAGCGTGTGCAAAATGGCATGCCCAGTACGATCTGCCGCCGCACAGGTGCGCTGCACCGGCGGGCCTTCGCCAAATTCGGTTGTATGGCCGCCAAAGGGCCGCTGGTAAATCTTGCCCGACTCAGTGCGCGAGAACGGAACACCGTAATGTTCCAGCTCGTAAACCGCTTTCGGGGCTTCCTGCGCCAGATATTCCATCGCGTCGGTGTCGCCCAGCCAATCGCTGCCCTTGACCGTGTCATACATATGCCACTGCCAGTGATCCGGCCCCATATTGCTGAGGCTCGCGGCGATGCCACCCTGCGCTGCCACCGTATGGCTGCGCGTCGGGAACACCTTGGTGATGCAGGCGGTTTTCAGCCCGGCTTCGGCCATGCCGAGCGTGGCGCGCAAACCGGCCCCGCCCGCCCCGACAACAACGACATCGTAAGTGTGGTCGATAAATTCATATGCGGACATCAGAGTTACTCCGGATCAGGCAGAAAGGGCGATTTTTGCGACAGCGAACGCACCAGCAATAGCAAAACCGCGCCAGACAAGGGCATTGGCGATCAGCGACAGCATCAGGCGACGCTCGGAATGAACGTAATCAACGATGACTTCCTGCATGCCTAGGCGGGCATGGCGAAAGGCGACGATGAAAAAGCCAATGGCGATCAGCGCGTTGAACGGGTGTTGATAGGTCTGCACCACCGCCTCGTAACCCGCACCAAGCGATTTCATGAACGGGTAGATAAACA
>JAADIC010000022.1 GCA_013151535.1 Alphaproteobacteria bacterium
GCCCGATACGCTTTTCGCGCCAACACACCCGTATTCAGACCGCGCGGGCGCAACTGAGTGGGTCAGATATTGTGGACGAGGCTCTAAGAAGAATTTTCTCGAAAATTCTTAAGGCGAAAATTTTTCGGTAAAAATTTTCTACTTCTCATCCGTGGCCAAAGGGTGATGGGTCAGAACCAGCGATTTCAGCCGCTCTTCCAGCACATGGGTGTAAATCTCGGTGGTGGAAATATCGGCGTGGCCCAACAGGGTCTGGATCACCCGCAAATCGGCACCTCCGGCCAGCAGATGGGTGGCAAACGCGTGGCGCAATGTGTGGGGCGTGATGTTGTCAGGCGGCAGGCCGGCAGCCAAAGCAATCGCCTTCACCAGATTGTAAAAGGTGATCCGGCTCAGATGGCCCGCTTTGCCGCGCCCCGGAAACAGGAATTTCGAGGCGGGCACACCGCTTTTGCGCGCCAGTTCCGCCTGTTCATCCCATACCGCGAGCCAATCGCAAGTTGCCACCCGCGCCGGGGGCGACAGAGGCACAAGGCGTTCCTTGCCACCCTTGCCCATGACCAGCAGCATTTGCGGATTACCGCGCGCGGCGGTGACTGGCAGCGAAACCAGTTCGCTGACCCGCATACCGGTGGCGTAAAGCAGTTGAAACAGGCAGGCATTGCGCCGTTTGTCCGCGACGGTTTTGCCGTGCTGGCTGGCCTGCGCCAAAAGCCGCTCAACATCCGCCTCCGACAGGGTTACGGGCAGGGATTTCGCCTGTTTCGGCGCCTTGATCTGGATCGCCGGATTATCTGCGCGCCAGCCTTCCTCGTAAGCAAAGCGAAAGAACTGACGGATGGCGGATAAGCGCCGCGCGCGGGTGGAGGGCGCAAGCCCGGCGTGATCCAGCCCGATCAGATAGGCTTCGATTGTAGCGCGGGAAATATCATCAAAGCCAAGCGCTTTTTCCCCGATGAACCGGGTGAAATCCGCCAAATCGCGGCCATAGGCCAGAATTGTATTGTCGGCGATATCAAGTTCGGCCCGCACCGCCTCCAGAAAAACAGGGATTTTACCCTGCATCAGCCGCGCCTTTCCAGAATAAGCAATTGCAGGGCGATGCGGCGGGCCTCTTCTTCAAGCCCGACGGCGCGCAAGGTCGACAGGGCCGCGCGGATATCACCGGGATCGGCAAACGCCTCGTCTTTGAGCAACAGCATGGCGCGCAGGATCGCCTCGCCCAGTTTTTTATCGGCCAACAGATCCTTGAGCGGCCCGTCAGGCATGGGCGACAGAAACGCGCCGGCAATCGCCTCGCCCAGCGTGGCGGGGGCAACAAGACCGCTAACATTGCCGGTGGCGAGGCCTTTCAAAAAGCGGTCCCGGTCGGTTTCAGGTTTGAAGCGGCGGGCGGCATTTTCATAACCGTCTGACAGGAGCGCCAGCTCGAACGCCAGTTTTTTATGGGCACCTTCAAAGCCCAGCAGGTTCAGCCGATCGCCGTAATATTGCGCGAAAGGAACCTCCAAAGCCACTGATTTCATGGCCTTAAAGGCCGTTGGCAGGCTGGTGCCGATCGCTGCCAGATCGCCTGATAACAGGGCCAGATCAAAGGCCTGAATGGCTTTCACCCGCTCCCAGATCCCGCCCGAGGCCCCGGCTTTGCGGGCGGTATAAAGCTCGATCAAACGATTCGGGGCCATGGCTTGCGAGCGCACCAGCCGCTCGGCCGCTTCCATCTGCTGGCGCCAGGGCGCGGTGGCGCGTAAATCGGCGTTGACAAAGGCCAGCGGCAGCGCACCGCTCGGGCGCGGCTGGGCAATTGCTTCGCGCATGGTGAAAATCAGCGGTGTCAACTGGGCCGGGGGCGGCAGATCGGGTTCGCCCTCATACATGCCGGGATCCAGAAACCGCGCCATCAGATCGGCGTCAGGGCGCGAAATGAACGACAGGGTTTCACCTGTGGCCAAAGTCAGCGCCGCAGCGTTCCAGTCACCGTTGCGCGCCAGACAAAACACCCGCGCTTGCAATGTCGGGGCAAAACCGGGTGCTGCGCGCATGGCAGTGCAGGCGTAATCCTCGCGCCCGGTCAGAAGGCTTACATCGAACCAGCGGCGAAAAATCTCGGCCTGATCGGGGCCGGCGCGTTCCAAAAGTGCCTGCGCCTGATCGAGCGCGCCCAGATCCAGCAATTTATCGACCCGGGCCAGCAGCAAGGTCGCGTCATTGCCATCGGACGCCGGTGCGTCCACCTCGGCCAGCAGGATCGTGTAGAGCAGCGACAGGATTTCCGGCAGGCTGTCGGTGGATTGGCGCGATATAAGACCGGCGATGGTATCGGTATCGGAACTGCCCCAGAATTCACGCGGCAGACCGCTGACATTGGCAGGCAGCAGCCCGACCGTATCCTTGCGGATCGCATCCAGCGTGGTAACCTCGATATTGTTGGGTTCGACACCGTCCGGCACCTCGATGATCCTGACCGGCGTTTTCACCGGCGGCACCGGCTTTTCGCGCACCGATTTTGACAGCCAGTCGATGGCTGAACGCGGTTCCTGCGCGCCAAGCGGGGCCGCGAGGATCAGCAAAAGGCCAATTGCGCTACTTAATCTCAATCGTCACCTCTTTCACGCTTTCGCCGGGGGTAATCGACAAATCCCCCCATTGGGCATAGGCGGCGACAATGCCGGTGCCCAAAACACCCAGAATGAACAGCCACTTGATTAAACGCCCCATTGTCTTCCTTTACTGCCTTTGCCGCCCGGTTTTCAGGCTTTGCCATCTGTTTAGTCGCTTCGATGCGCGCAGTATATATTGCTTTGCCCCGGTTTTCACGCCAAACAGGCGCGAAACCTGAACCTGGGGGCTGTTTCGGCGGAATGTCGCGCTTTATTCTATCAAAGACCGTGGTCATGATCGGCATGATGGGGGCAGGTAAAACCGCCATCGGCACTGCTTTGGCGCGGCTGATTGATGTGCCGTTTCTGGATTCCGATGCCCAGATCGAGGCCGCGGCCAATATGTCCATCCCCGAGATTTTTGAAACCTACGGCGAGGCGTTTTTTCGCGGTAAAGAGGCGCTGGTGCTGGCGCGATTGCTTGATGGCGCACCGTGCATCCTGTCCACCGGCGGTGGGGCCTATTTACAGGCGGCCAACCGGGATTTGATCGCTGAAAAGGGGCTGGCGGTCTGGTTGAAGGCGGATCGTGATCTGTTATGGGCCCGCGTGCGCCACAAGACCACGCGGCCGCTGTTGCAGGTGGATGACCCAAAGGCGCGGTTGTTTGAATTGCTGGCGGAGCGTGCGCCGTTTTACCGCCGGGCCGGGCTGGTGGTTGCGGCTGATCCGAATTATTCAATCGAGGATATGGCTGAAAAAGTATTGACGGCTTTGCTGGAGCACCCCTCGCAATGTCTTGAAAAGGTTGACTGATATGAGCATTGAAACACTGAAAGTAGATCTTGGTGCGCGCGCCTATGACATTTTGATTGGTGAAGGTCTGCTGGAGGATGCAGGCCGACACATCGCGCCCCTGCTGCGCCGCCCGAAGGTGGCGATTGTCAGCGATGAAAACGTCGCCGGGCTGCATCTGGCAACGCTAGAGGCGGCGCTGAACGGGCAGGGGATCAGCACCAGCGCCTTGCGTTTGCCTGCGGGTGAGGCCACCAAGAACTGGCGCGCGCTGGAACAGGTGGTGGAGTGGCTGTTGAGCGAAAAGATCGAGCGCGACGACGTGGTGATCGCCTTTGGTGGCGGCGTCATTGGTGATCTGACAGGTTTTGCCGCCGCGATCCTGCGCCGTGGTGTGCGCTTCGTGCAAATCCCCACCAGCCTGCTGGCGCAGGTCGACAGCTCGGTCGGGGGCAAGACCGGCATCAATTCGCCACACGGTAAAAACCTTGTCGGGGCGTTTTACCAGCCCGAGCTGGTGCTGGCGGATATCGGGGTTCTTGAAACGCTGAGCGCGCGTGATTTTATCGCCGGATATGGTGAAGTCGCCAAATACGGTATGTTGGGCGATGGCGGTTTTTTCGCCTGGCTCGAAGAAAACGGCCCCGATATGGCAGCCGGGGACGTGGCCAAACGCATCTATGCGGTGCGCCGGTCTTGCGAAATGAAGGCCGAGATCGTAGCGCGCGATGAATTCGAGCGCGGTGATCGCGCGCTTTTGAACCTTGGCCACACATTTGGCCACGCTCTCGAAGCCGCAACAGGCTATTCTGATCGGTTGTTGCACGGCGAAGGTGTGGCCATTGGCTGCGCGCTGGCGTTTGAAGTGTCCCAGCGTCTTGGCCTGTGTTCGCAAGAATGCCCAAGCCGGGTGCGCGCCCATCTGAGCCGCATGAAGATGAAGGTGGACCTGTCAGATATTGCCGGGGAATTGCCGGATGCGGATGGGCTGCTGGCGCTGATGGCGCAGGACAAAAAGGTGCAGGATGGTAAGCTGCGGTTCATTCTGGCGCGCGATATCGGCGACAGTTTCGTGGCGGAAAATGTGGATTTGGCCGTGGTCAAATCGGTATTAACCGAGGCTTTAGAGCCGCGTCCATAATATCTGACCCACTCAGCCGCTCAGATTTTTGCGAGTACCAAGCGGCGTCGCGCCGGGCATATCTGTCGATATTTTCAAGCGGCGTCGCGCCGGGATTTGGGAAAATATGAGCGGCCCTAACGGGTTGCGCCCGCGCGGCCTGCCTCCGGGCGGTTCACGCTCGACCGTATATCCGATACGCTTTTCGCGCCAACGCACCCGTATTCAGACCGCGCGGGCGCAACTGAGCGGGTCAGATATTGTGGACGCGGCTCTAGCGCAAGCCAATCTCGGCCAGGGCGATCTGCATGTCCATCGGCAGCTCGTTTGGTGCTGTCTGTGTGCGGTAAAGATCAGGTGGTGCGGCGGCCTGTTCCAGATAACGCCAGCCTTGAAATGGCCGACGGATGGCGGGTTGTGTGTGGATAATCTCGGGTGCCATGATGATGGCGCAGCGGCGAATTCCGTCGCCCCCGATGCGTTCGTCAAAGCGCAATATCTGCTGGCGCGCCTGAATAGCCCCCTTGATGACCCAGTAAAGTGAGCCGCCCTGCAGGATTTCAGCCGCCCGCCGGGGCCACATGCGCGTGATGTGGGTGGTGACGTCCTCGGTTCCCGTGTCGCGCGCCTGTTGGCGCTTTTCGATGCGGTAGGCCTCAAGATGGCCGAGGCTGTCAATGCCGACGCATAGTTTTACCAGATTTATATGTTCAGCCACACGTCCCCCACCTCGCGATTATATTAGCCCCTTGTTCACCTCGGTTCAATTGCAAATAACCCGCATGGCAGTTGACCGCAGGCCCTGTTCGGGCATAGATTGAACCCCCTCGCACCCCCTCGGGAAACCCGATCATGAACCGCTTTTCCGCACCGATTGCCGAACAGATATGGGATATGAAATACCGGTTCAAAACCGCCGAGGGCGCACCGTTGGATGAAACGGTCGAGGACAGTTGGCAAAGGGTGGCGACGGCCCTTGCCGCGTTGGAAAAAACACCGGCGGACTGGCAGGGAAAATTCTACAACGCCCTGAAAGATTTCAAGTTTCTGCCCGCTGGCCGTATTCTGGCCGGGGCCGGAACCAAGCGGCGTGTAACCCTGTTCAACTGTTTCGTTATGGGTACGATCCCCGACAGCATGGGCGGGATTTTCGACAGTTTGAAAGAGGCCGCACTGACCATGCAGCAGGGTGGCGGCATCGGTTACGACTTCTCGACCATCCGTCCGCAGGGGGCCGATGTGAAAAGCGTGGCGGCGGATGCTTCTGGGCCGCTCAGCTTCATGGATGTCTGGGATTCCATGTGCCGCACCATCATGTCGGCGGGCAGCCGACGCGGCGCGATGATGGCGGTTCTGCGCTGCGATCATCCCGATATCGAGGCGTTTATCGAAGCCAAACAAGACGCCAAACGCTTGCGCATGTTCAACCTGTCGGTGCTGATTACGGATGCGTTCATGGCGGCGGTCAAGGCCGATAAGGGCTGGGATCTGGTGTTTGACGGCAAGACCTATAAAACCGTGTCCGCAAGGGTTTTGTGGGACAGGATCACCCGCTCAACCTATGAATTTGCTGAACCAGGGGTGATTTTTATCGACCGGATCAACCGGCTGAACAACCTTAACTATTGCGAAACCATCGCGGCCACCAACCCGTGTGGCGAGCAGCCATTGCCGCCCTATGGCGCGTGCCTGCTCGGCTCGATCAACCTCGCGCGGCTGGTGGTGAACCCGTTTGAAAGCGATGCGCGGTTGGATGAGGCCCAGCTTGCTGACCTCGTGCAAGTGGCGGTTCGCATGATGGACAACGTGGTCGATGCCTCGGGTTTTCCGCTTGAGGAACAAAAGGCCGAAGCCATGGCCAAGCGCCGCATTGGCCTTGGTGTCACCGGACTGGCCGACGCTTTGCTGATGGTCGGGCTGCGTTATGGCGACAAGGATGCCGCCGCGCAAACCGAGGTCTGGCTGAAACAGATCGCGCGGGCCGCCTATTTGGCCTCGGCGGATCTGGCGCATGAAAAGGGTGCGTTCCCGCTGTTTGAGC
>JAADIC010000002.1 GCA_013151535.1 Alphaproteobacteria bacterium
GCGCTGTTCAGCCCCGATATCAGCGCCGCCGAGACGCTTGAGATCGATGATGACACCATGATCGACGCCATCGAAAAAATCCGCGCCGCCATTGAACGCCGCCGCCCCAAACCGGGCCGTTTGCGCCTGTGGATACTCCTTGCGATCATCGCATCGGTGCTGGCGCTTGGCCTGTTCTGGCTGCCCGATGCGCTCAAACGTCAAACCCTGCGGGTGGTGCCGTTTGAGACCCGCAAAGACATCGGCATGCAACTTTTGGCCCATATCACCCGCCTGACCGGGCAGCCCTGCACCACCGATCTGGGCAACCGCGCCCTGTCACGCCTTGAAACCCGCCTGCTGGCGGATAGTCGCGGCCAGGTTCTGGTGCTGCGCGACGCCATCACCCAAAGCACGCATTTGCCCGGCGGTATCATCCTGCTCAACAAAGCCCTGATCGAAGACCCCGAAACCGTCGATGTGGCCGCTGGTTACATCCTGATGGAGCAGATCGAGGCCAGTATGACCGATCCGCTTGAACAAATGCTTAACGATGTTGGCGGGCTTGAAACCTTCCGCCTGCTGACCACCGGTGGGCTAAGCGACAAAGCCCTGCGCAATTACGCCCGCGACGTGATGCTGCGCAAAACCGATATGCCGCCCGGCGACATTATGATCAAGCGTTTCAAAGCCGCCGGTTTCGCCAGCACACCCTTGGCCTATGCGCTTGATATAACGGGGGAAACCACGCTCAACCTGATCGAGGCCGATCCCTTTCGCAACACCGCCTACGCCCCGCTCATCAGCGATGGTGATTGGGTCAGCTTGCAGGGAATTTGCGACAGCTAACGCCACATCCGCAAGAAAATTTTTACCGAAAAATTTTCAGACCGAAGAATTTTCGATAAAATTCTTCCCGTCGTCAGACCAAAACCCCGCCCTCAAGGCGCAGGATTCGGTCCATCCGCGCCGCCAGTTCCTGATTATGGGTCGCGATCAGGGCCGCCAATCCGGTGTCACGCACCAGCGATGTCAGCACGTCAAACACTTTCCCCGAGGTTTCAGGGTCAAGGTTGCCGGTCGGCTCATCCGCCAGCAAGATCTTCGGGGAATTGGCCAGCGCCCGACAAAACGCCACGCGCTGTTGCTCACCACCTGAAAGTTCCGCTGGTCGATGATCGGCCCGATCCGCAAGCCCGACCCGCGTCAGCAATTCAACTGCGCGCGCCGCGCCCGCACGGCGTGAGGTGCCGTTGGCCAGTTGCGGCAGCAGGATATTCTCAAGCGCGGTAAACTCCGGCAGCAAATGATGAAACTGATAGACAAACCCAACATCGCGCCGCCGTGCCAGCGTGCGCCGCCGGTCCCCCTTGCCAGCCATGTTCTTCCCACCCAAAACCACCTGCCCCGCATCGGGCACATCCAGCAGACCGGCAATATGCAGAAGCGTCGATTTGCCCGCGCCCGAGGGGGCCACAAGCGCCACAACTTCACCCGCCGCAAGCGTCAGATCAGCGCCGCGCAGCACCTGAATTTCGGCCTTTTCGCCCGTTTTATAGGTCTTGGTGATCCCGCTCAGGGACAGCACAATCTCACTCATAACGCAGCGCCTCGACCGGGTTCATCCGTGCCGCGCGGCGCGCTGGAAAAATCGTGGCGACGAATGACAATCCCAGCGACAGACCCACAGCACTTAGAACGTCCCCCAGTTCAAGACGCGCCGGAAGTTGCGACAGATAGCGCACGGACGGGTCCCAAACCCCGCCGCCCAGCAGCCAGTTCACCACCGTGAACACCGGATCAATGTAAATCGCGAACAGCACCCCCAGCGTCACCCCAATCAGCGTGCCCGCAATCCCGATCGAGGCGCCGATAATCAGGAAAATCCGCAAAATCGCCCCTTCAGTCAGGCCCATGGTGCGTAATATGCCGATATCACTGCCCTTGTTCTTGACCAGCATAATCAACCCCGAAACGATGTTCATCGAGGCGATCAGCACAAGGATCGACAGGATGATGAACATCACGTTATCCTCGGATTTCAGCGCCTGCAAAAACCCGCCGGAACTGTCCTGCCAGGTCCAGACCACGGCGCGCGGCCCGGCGGCCGACAGGATCGGCACCACCTGGTCATTCACACCCTCAGGATTGGTCACCAGAATCTCGATTTCATCCGCCGTACCCTCGCGATTGAAAAAGCTCTGGGCCTCGGCGAACGGCATATAAATCCGTGTGCGATCAATGTCATAGCGGCCAACACCAAAGACATAGACCACCTCGTAACTCTTGATCCTCGGGGCGGTTCCGAACGCGGTTTTCACCCCGTCAGGCGAGATGATCTTGATCCGATCCCCTGCCGAAACCCCAAGTTCACGCGCCACGCCCGAGCCGATGGCGATGCCTTCCTTGAACCGGCCAATATCGCCCGACGCGGTTTCCGGCGTCACGATCAGCGGCAAGGTCATCAGATCAGATTGTCGCTCGCCAAATACCTCGACCCCGGCATTTCTCCCGTTGAAACTGGCCATCAACTGGCCGCGAATAATTGGTGCTGCGCGGATCACACCTTCCACATTGCGCACGTTTTCGGCAATGGCGTCAAAATCGCGGATTGAGCGCGAAAGCCGGTTGTTTTCATCCAAATAGCTGGCGGAATAAAGCGATATATGGGCGTTGGCCCCCAATATCGTCTGCACGAATTCATAGCGAAAGCCCGAGCGCACCGCCAGCGTGGCGATCAGCGCAAACACCGCCAGCGCGATGCCGATCAGCGAGATCCACGTCATCACCGAAACCCCGCCCTCACGACGCCGCGCACGCAAATAGCGCCAGGCAATCAGCCATTCAAACGGGGCGAAAGGGGGGGTGATTTTGGCCAAAATGCTACGCTCCGATTACTACCAGTGTCTTGCGGCCTCAAACGCCCGCATAAATTTCAACCAGCCTTGCAACGGCCTCAGCCGGCACAAGTTCTTCGCTGACACCGGTCTTGCGGCTGGTCAATTCAACCACACCGTTTTTCAACCCGCGCGGCCCGATGGTCAACCGCCACGGCAACCCGATCAAATCCATGGTGGCAAACTTCGCCCCGGCGCGTTCCTCGCGGTCATCATAAAGCGGCTCCAGCCCCAGCGCCGTCAGCTCTTTATAAAGCGCCTCGCACGCGCCATCGGCGGCCTCATCGCCTTGCCGCAAATTAACGATCCCCACCTTGAACGGCGTCACCGCCTCGGGCCAGATGATGCCCTTGTCGTCATGGCTGGCCTCGATAATCGCCCCCACCAGACGCGACACACCGATACCGTGGCTGCCCATATGCACCGGCACCAGATCGCCATCGCCATTCACGACCTTGGCATTCATACTGTCGGAATATTTGGTGCCGAAATAGAAAATCTGCCCAACCTCGATCCCGCGCGACGAGCAGCGCCGCTCCTCGGGCACCTCGGCAAATTTCGCCGCATCATGGGTCTCGTCCGTGCGCGCATAAGGCGTCGTCCATTCGGTGTTGATGGCGGCGCATTGGTCCCAATCATCATAATCCACGGCCCGATCGCCAAGGTTCAGATCAAGGATCGCGCTGTCATAAAACACCTCGCTTTCGCCGGTATCAGCCAGCACCAGAAACTCGTGCGTGTCATCGCCACCAATTGGCCCGCTATCAGCGCGCATCGGGATCGCTTTGAGCCCCATGCGTTCGTAAGTGCGCAGATATGACACCATGTGGCGGTTATAGGCGTGCATCGCGGCGGGCTTGTCGATGTCAAAATTATAGCCGTCTTTCATGAAAAACTCGCGCCCACGCATGACGCCAAACCGCGGACGGCGTTCATCGCGAAACTTCCACTGGATGTGGTAAAGCGTCAGCGGCAGTTGCTTGTAAGACTGCACCGAGTTGCGGAAAATGTCGGTAATCAGCTCCTCATTCGTTGGCCCATAGAGCATATCATGGCCGTGCCGATCCGTGATCCGCAGCATTTCCTCGCCATAATCCTCATACCGCCCGCTTTCGCGCCACAGATCGGCACTTTGCACTGTCGGCATCAGCATCGGGTTGTGACCGGCGCGGATTTGTTCCTCATGCACAATGTTTTCAAGCTGGCGCAGCACCTTGAACCCCATCGGCAGCCACGAATAAATCCCGGCACTGGACTGGCGGATCATACCCGCGCGCAGCATCAGCCGGTGGCTGGCAATGCTGGCTTCAGACGGGGTTTCTTTCAGGATCGGCAGGAAATATCGGGATAGGCGCATGGGGCGGTTGGCTCCGTTGAGGATGTGGTTTTCCCAAGTTTCCTAGGCCATCGGCGCGCCGTGGGCAAGCCGCGTCACGCGACACTCAACTTGGTCGCCAGCCCCATGGCCTTGGCCAGAGCCTCGAACCGCGTCAGCACCACCTCGCCAAACAGATCGCGCGCTTGCGGCTGCAAGATCAGTTCCAGCACCTCGTCACGTTGATGCAGCTTCAAACGACACATCATATCGTCATTCGCCCCGGTCAGCATCGCCCCGAACCGCATGGCCTTGCCAAGGATTTCAGCCGCGTGACGGTCCTCCTCGGGCAGCAACCCGATCACCGCGTCAAAACCCGTGCCGCTGGGCGTATTCTTGTAGCGATGCAGCAAAGCCGTGCCCAGAAACACCCGGCCCTTATGATCCAGCCCGCCCAGATTGGCCCGCGTCGCGTTGTCAAAACAGACCTCGGCGCGGTAATCGGGATGGGCGCGCCAGGTCACATCATGCAACAAACAGGCCGCGCGCACCAAACGTCGCCGCGCTGGCCCCTGCCCCTTATAGAGCGGCGCCAGAAACCGGTTCAGCACCTTGCCAAACCCCGGCATCCGGGCCGAGGCGCGTTCCATATAAAGACAGGCCTCGATCAGCGGATCACGCTTGCGCAGATCTTTCGGCATCTGCTCATATAACAGGCCCTCACGGATACCATAACTTGAAACCGCGATCCGTTTGGGGGCGAATTGGCCGATCAATTCGCCCAAAACCATCGCCGCCACCGGCACCAAATTCATCCGCTCGGATGAAGCCCCGGTCAGGGCGCGTAAATCGCCAACCGCCTGCCCGCCAATCCAGCCCGCAGTTTCCAGCGCCGCCTCGGGCATCATTTCATATTCGTGCAGCACTTTCAGCGGATAATCGCGCCGCTCCATATCCAGCCGCGCAATTGCGCGCCACGAGCCACCGACCAGAAACAAGGTCGCGGGCTGGCCCCTGAACCTCCTGCGCAAACGGGCAACCCGCGCCCGAATTTCCGCCTCAATCGTGCCATCTTCAACGAACGGTGCCAGCCTTTGCGGCCCCAAAGCCGAGGTCATGCACCGCCCGACGCGGCCCTTGCCAACCTCCGCCAACTCCATGCTTGAGCCACCGATATCACACACCAGCCCCTTGGCCTCGGGCCAGCCCAGCAATACGCCCTGGGCCGATAATCGCGCCTCCTCTTTGCCGCTGGCCACGTTGAGCGCAAGGCCGGTGTCGCGCAGAACCTCGGCACAAAACTCCGGCCCGTCGCTGGCTTCGCGCACCGCCGCCGTCGCCACCGAATACAACGGCTCCGCCCCCATGCCCTTGGCCAGCAAGGCAAAGCGCTTGAGCGCGATTAACGCCCGCGCCCGCCCCTCGGGGTTCAGCCTACCGCTCTCGGCCAAGCCACCGCCAAGGCCACACAATATCTTTTCGTTAAAGAAATAAGCGGGCGAGCGCGCCGCGCCATCAAACACCACCAACCGCACCGAGTTTGAGCCGACATCAACAACCCCCAACCGCTCCAGCTTGCGCTTGGCCGAATACTGAAACAGCGGCAAGCCCATCAATCCCTTTTTGGCCTTGCTGGATTTCACCGCCACCGCTCTAATCCTCGGTATGAGTCAGTTTCGGCACGTCCTTCGCCCCAACTGAGCCGCGCCCCGAAAGCGATGGATTTTCCATGAAAAACCGGTGGCAGTTGAACAAGTGTTCGCCGTCCTGCCCCACATGGCGCATGAAACTGCCATCCGCCCCCAGCACCCAGCTCTGCGCCTGATCCGCCAGATTGGCGGCCATGATCTGGCTCATCACCTGCGCATGCACCGTCTTGTTGGTGATCTCGACCAGCGTTTCAACCCGGCGGTTCAGGTTACGCCCCATCCAGTCGGCAGATGACATATAAACCCGCGCTTTCTTGCTCGGCAGCCCATAGCCATTGCCAAAACAGACAATCCGCGAATGCTCCAAAAACCGCCCGACGATGGATTTGACCCGGATATTTTCCGACAATCCGGCCACGCCCGGGCGCAAACCACAAATCCCGCGCACAATCAGGCTGATTTTCACGCCCGCCTTTGAGGCCCGGTAAAGCGCGTCAATCACATCCGCCTCGATCAATGAGTTCATCTTGGCCCAGATTTCCGCCGGCCGCCCGGCACTTGCATGCCCCGCCTCGACCTCGATCAACCTAAGCAGGGTCTTTTTCATCCCGTCGGGTGAGATCGACAGGTTCTCCAACACCTCGGGCTTGGCATAGCCCGACACATAATTGATAACCTTGGTCGCATCGCGCCCCATGGCGGCATTGCAGGTGAACAGTGACAGATCGGTGTAAATCCGCGCCGTGATCGGATGGTAATTGCCGGTGCCAAAATGGGTATAGGTCACGAGCTTACCCGCTTCACGCCGCACCACGGTCGAGATTTTGGCGTGGGTCTTCCAGTCGATAAAGCCATAAACCACATGCGCGCCCGCCCGTTCCAGCCGCCGCGACTGGCGGATATTGGCGGCCTCATCAAACCGCGCCTTCAACTCCACCAGCGCCGTCACCGATTTGCCCTCCTCGGCTGCATCACACAGGGCGGCCACGATCGGGCTTTCGTT
>JAADIC010000172.1 GCA_013151535.1 Alphaproteobacteria bacterium
TGAACCCGACAGAAAACATTTGGCAATTTCTGCGCCAAACCTACCTTTCCAACCGGGTATTCGAAACCTGGGAGGCAATCGTTGATGCCTGCTGCGATGCCTGGAGGCGCCTGACCACTGAGCCCGGACGCATCAAATCCATCGCAACTCGAAATTGGGCCATCACAGGTCAATGATTAGGCGGGCTGGTATTATTCGTCACTTTGGGCCAGCCTCAGAGAACGGCTTCGGTTTGTGTGAAGTCGCCAGCGGAGCGGTATCAGCGATGACCTGAAAGACAGGGAGCTGACATTGAACCCGCCGGCCGCGCTGTTGAAAAATACTATCCCGCGCTTTCGGCCGAGCCTGGCAGATCGAGGGCCGAGCGGCAGCGACCTTCGATCTTGCTGTAGAGTGTCGCCGCGCCCACCCCATCGAGTATGTCGGGATGTGCCCGGAAGCCGGGAATGATGCAATTGAACGGCGTGGCCCCGCATCCCGGGGTGGCGCATTCCGGCCGCGACTTCGGGCAGTTGTTGAAATGGCAGAGCCGCCCCAGATAGGCATCCGTTTCCGGGTTGAGCAGAAATGTATCGACCTGATGGTCCGCAACTCCGAAATCCGGCTGTTGCTCCCGCCCCATCCTGAGCGCCACAGCCTTGGCCCGCCGCAACTCGCCGAGTTGGGACAGATCCGCGATCCAGAGGGCGAGATCAAGGTCCTTGCACTCATGCCAGAGCTGGATGCCGCGCCGCCGATACCGGGCAAACCGCGGCGCTTCCTTCCACAAAGGCCGGGCGACCGAACCGATGACCGCGATGGCCACAACCTCAGGGAAGACACACCACGCATTCGTGATTATGTCTGCCGCAAGCCGGAACTGCTGCTGCGTCCTGAGCAGCAAGGCGTTGTCCCGTTCAATTTGGTTCGTTGATATCATGGCTTGTCCCGATGCATCTCGCGATACAGTGTGACAGACATTGGCCCACCTGCACCAGAGACATTCCGAACGCCGGGCGGGCCAACGCAATTTCCCTTATATCCACTTTTCCACAATCAACCCCGGCACGGACCCCGCCACCTTTTCCGCATCCCGCGCCAGATCGAGGCGTTTCCTGAGCTTGACTTGCGGCACCAGCAGGAATATCGGGGTGGTGACCTGCCCACGTCCCGTCTTGGAACGCGAGGCCACCGCCGTGCCGCGCGTATTGATCCGCGCCTTTTCGGCCACCAGCAGGCTCGGCCCATTGCGGCGATAGATGAACCGCAACCGCATGCCCCGACGGCGTTCCCATTCCCCCGGTGTCAGGCGCGCACCTCCGCGACCCTTGCCAGCGGCGTCGGTCGGGATCGCCAGATAAAACCCGTTCTTGGAGCGGATCAACACCCCACGGTCATGGGCGTTAAGGATTTCCGGGGCGTTTGACCATACAAACGCTGCCGCATCGATGCTGTCCTGCCCCTTCGGATAGTTCCGGTTTCTGATGCTGCGCGGCAGGCGATGACCAAGCCCCGCGCCGGTGATCTGCTGACGCCACGCCTGCTTCAGCTCCAACCCGGCTGATTTCATCGCCGTCGTCACCGCATGCTCGCCCGCTTTGATCTCGTCCTTGATCATCCCGACAAGGTCAGGATCAAACTCCATTTTCAGCTTCATGCTGGCACCAGTTCCAGTGCCCAGATTAGCCGCTCGCGGTCGCGTTTTGGTTCGCCCTGAATGGTGAATGTGTCGGCACCAATGATGATGGTATCACCGGATTTGACGCTCGGCATTTCGCTGCTGACCCGCACATCAATGAGGGTGGTGTCCGACAAAATCCGCGCCGCGCCAAAGCTGGTCAACTCGTCCGGTGCCTTGCGGATAACGCGCACCGGTAGCGGAACCCCACCCTGCGGGGTCCAGGTAGCTTCCACCGCCATGTTTTGATCCTGAAAGATCGCATCCATGGCGGCGGCAAAAGCTGACATCAGACGCGACGCGCTGACCGCAGAACCTGCGGGCGGGTACAGATCGGTAGCGGATTACTCTCAATCTCAAGGCGCACCCATTCATCACGATCCCGATCGGGAATGGAACGCGCGTAAAGCGGCAGGCCGAGGGTGTTGACGGTTTCAAACGTGTCTGCCGGGGCGTAGTAGATTTCAAACAGCCCCTCAACGCCCTCGGGATAAAAATATGCCTTGTCGACCGGCACGCCGAAGGCGGCGTTGCCGCAATAGCGGCGGAAGTTGATGCCGCCAAAGCTGACCTCGTCCGATACCCGACTGCGCAGATCAGCCGCCGCAGCGGTGTTGAGATAGGTCGCCCGCACCTCCTTATGGGCAACCAGATCGGCAAAGAAGGCCGAGCCGCATTCGGCGCGCAATTGCACCGCGCCGGTGGAAAGCCCGCCAAGCGTATCCTCAACACTTTCGATCAGGGCCTGACAGACCTTGCGCAGCACGCCAGAGCCGGGATTGGTGGCTGCAAGGTCGAAGTTGACCTCGGTGGCCATGTGTGGCCTCCTTTCATATTGGAATTAGCGGGTGAGAATTCCGACGGCGGCGAGCGCGGTGTGGGCGGCGGTGATTTCCGGTGCCGTGGGCGTGCCGGTGAACACCAGATCATTGGCGTTGACGATCGCGGGGCCACGCAGGATGGTTTCGCGGGTGGTGGGCATGGGTTTTGTTTGATTGGGATTGACAACAGAATGTTTACACCGTAAACGAATATTGTTTACAACGTTCACACATGAAAGCCGATCACTTGGACGACGAACTCGTAGGAATTAACGAAATAGCGCAGTTGGCAAATGTTTCGCGGCAAGTCGTGGCAAACTGGCGAACGAGGTCACAAGATTTTCCTGCTCCCCTTGCCTCATTGGCTTCAGGACCTGTGTTCAAGCGCTCGCAAATCCGAGCATGGCTAAGAAGGAGAAAGGTACCAATGGCGCGCATATTTTCGACGATTAACCTCAAAGGCGGTGTGGGGAAAACAACAACTACCGTTGCGTTGGCGGAAACCTTTTCCGCGGAATTTGGCAAGAAGGTATTAGTAATAGATTTGGACCCGCAAACCAATGCCACTACCATGTTAATTGGTGAGGAAAAATGGCGAAAATTGAATGATGACGAGCATACGCTTGCCCGTTTGTTCAAGGATGCGCTCGACCCGGACCATAAGAGGTTTAACTTTGACAAAACTCTCCAGAAGAGGGTTTCGGAAGTCACCGGCGCACGAAATGTTGATCTCCTTCCTTCAAGCCTTGATCTTATTGACATTCAGGATCAGCTCGCGACGACCCCGAGCGGTAAATTTTACTCGGTGAACCCCATCGAATTACTCTGGCGCGCTGTAAAGGCACGACTTGATGATTATCACATTGTTATCGTGGATTGTCCCCCAAACCTGGGGATTATCACACTGAATGGTCTTCGTATTTCAGAGGGGTACATAATCCCCACTATTCCGGACATTCTCTCCACATATGGCATCCCGCAAATTGTGACACGGGTCCGCGAGTTCGCCGATGAAATCGGGGAACCGATCGATCCGCTTGGTGTGGTAATCTCGAAATACAAAGCAAATTCGACTGTCCACGCCAATGTGCTTCGTGATCTTAAATCCCGCTCCGATGCACCAGTTTTTATGACCAAAATCCCTGAAGCGAACGACATCGCTGCCGCCGCCGAGCATCAAACATACTCTCGTACGCTGAAACAGAAATACGGCTTTCGTGGACTTGCTGATTCATACAGAAGTTTGGCACGAGAAATTCTCAAAAAGTTGGAGGACTGAGAATGACAATTCGGTCCAAATTAGTAAACCTAGCCAAAGCAATCGATGCCCAAGCAAAAAAAGACCCGGAATTTGCCCGTGTCCTTGATGATATTCTTGGATCACCATCCTCCAAGAAAGCTAAGACATCCGTATCCCGACCAAGAAATCGCCGGGCACCGTCGGTTTTCAACCCGATAGAATTTGCCCGGGACGGCGATATGGAACTAAGAAAAAAGTTGAGTGAGCTATCGATCGAGCAATTGAAAGATATGGTGGCTGAACATGGTATGGATCCCGGAAAACTTGTTATGAAATGGAAAAGCACCGAAAAGATAGTTGATCGAATTGTCGACATCTCGCTATCGAGAGCGCAAAAGGGCGATGCATTTCGCCGAGGTTGAAACCCGCGAAGGGGGCAGCTAGTTATGCCGCTCTCCTTTCATTCCTTTTTCCACCATCTCTCTACAATCAACCCCGCCATCTTTTCCGCATCCCGTGCCAGATCGAGTGCGCCCGACAGGGCCGCCGTTTCCAGCCAGCGGATCCAGACGGGTCGGCAGAATTGATGCGCCAATACCCCATGCTGCAACTGACCAATGCGGCGGCGGAACTCGACCAGCTCGGCGCGCAGACTCGAATAGTTGGCCTGCCGCACATCTCCGGTGACCAGATGATACGGCAACCCCAATGACGCCGAGATCGCCAGCAGGGTGCGATACTGGAACGCTTCATAGCCGCCCCCCACATCGGCGGGGCTGGAGAACTTGATGTCTTCGCCGGGCAACAGAACCTGCAAGGTGCCGGGTTCCAGACTGGCAATGCCGATCCCGGTTCCCTCATCCTCAACCTCCCCCATCAACGCTTCTTCCGGCGCATTCTTGGTGATGAAGTCCGCGAACATGGCGGCGGTTTTCTTGCGGTCGAGCTCGGCATCGTCGTATTGGTCCAGCAAAAACAGCCGCACCATGGCCGGGGCCACATGCGGCAGGCTGCGGATTTGCCCGGCGTCGATGGGGCGATAGATGTGCAGCACGTCCTCGGCCGACACGCGGGATGTCGCAGGAACAACGTCTCCTCTATCGGTGCTGTCGCCGGGATGGCGACGGCGGAAGTGGTAAGCGACGCGCCGCCCGATCAGATCGAATTCGATACCGCAGCGGATGCGGTTGCCATTGGGCGCGGTTTCGACCTTCTCGAACGGCAGCATTTCCGAATGCAGCAGTTGCAACTGCATCGGCACCAGCAACCCGTCTTCGGTGCGACGTGGGCGGATGCGCACGAAGCATTCGCCGGCCACGAACATTTCGCGGGCAATCATCGCCTGTAG
Organism: Alphaproteobacteria bacterium; assembly: GCA_013151535.1. Taxonomy (GTDB): domain Bacteria; phylum Pseudomonadota; class Alphaproteobacteria; order Rhodobacterales; family Rhodobacteraceae; genus UBA5972. The sequence goes on from JAADIC010000172.1 coordinate 5,067, forward strand.
CCCATAAAAGTCCGTCAGCCCGTCGGCATCCGCCTGATCGGTCCAGGCCAGCCACAGGCGTTGAATTTTGTCTCGCAACTCACCGTCCTCTATCAGCGACGAGGGTTTGATCCCGTCACCGACCAGATTGGCCGCATAAGCCTCGCAAGCATTGGCGGCATAACCGTTGGTGACGACCAACTCGCGCGAGCGCGCCAGCAAACGCGGCCCACCCGAGGCCACCAATGAGTTGATGTTCTCCAATGGCGGCTGCCAACCGCGCAGACGGCGGCGCGACATGGCTCCTTCAAGGCGGGCGCGCACGCCGCTGGAGCCGCCGGTATGTTGGCGGCGAAACGCATTGAACAAACCCATGGGTCAGAGGCCTTTACTGGTCGTAACCCGCACCTGCCGGATCACCCTGCGGCCCTCGAGCGTGGCGATTTCCCGGTCCAGCACATCAATGGCGCGGTCGATTTCTGCGAGGCTGCGGTATTCCACCGTCTTTCCGTCATAACTGACCCGGGCCACACCACTGGCGCGCGAGGCCGCCAGGGCCTCGCGGCGGTTTTGCAGTTCTGCCAATGTGGCCATGTTTACCTCATATAGTTAGAGCGCACCGAACGGCGCTGGTTTGCGGGACGGCTTTTTCGGGCGACATTCACGGTTCCGGCGCCAATTTCGCCACCCGGTGCTGCCACCTGCCGCTCGAGCTCATCCCATTGTTTTTCAGACCAGCGATCCGCGCCGAGAATCCACGCGGCCGCGCGGGCATAGACCCGGCAATCGAGCGCCTCGTTGCGTTCGCGCAGTTTCTGCCATTCGAGCCGGGCAAAGCCGCGCTTGTTGCGCACCGTGATCAATTGCTCGGCCACCAACTGCTTCAGCCATTCGCTGTCGATCCAGTTTGGCAGGTGCAGGGTTCCGGCCGGGAACAATGCTCCACCCGCCAGGTCCTCGGGCGTCGGCCGTTCCAGCCGCAAGAACCGATAGGTCTCGGATTTGAAAGTAGAAACCGCCACCGTCCACAGCCGCGCTCCACGACGCAGGCGTTTGCCGGCGATGGTCGCATCGACAAACGTCGGCCCTGAAACAGGGCTGGCCCGGTTAAATCCTTCCACGCCCTTGACCGGCGCAACCTGACCAAAGCCGACCCTGCGGGCCCAGCCATACACGGCCGGAGTTTCATAGCCGGTGTCGATGGCCAGCCGCGCGATGGTCATCTGGCTGCCATTGGCGTGTTGCCATATTCGGCCAAGCAATTCCGTCAACCCGTTCCAACAGTTTTCGGACCGGACCACCGTCGATGACGATGTGATCAATCAGCCAGCTTTCCAGGCCCCGGCCCCAGGCCCAGACATCGACCTCAATCCGGTCCTTTTGAACGTCAGCGCCCGCCGTCAGGAACAGGGCATTCGCAGGCACCGTTCCTGCGGCCCAGCCTTCCTTGCGATCGAGCAATCGCTGCCAGTCCGGCGCTTCACCAGATTCCACCCAGGTTTCCCCGAGAATGGTATTCTTGAAGGCGCGAATGGTATCGTCGGACCCCTGCGCTGCCTCCCAGCTGCGCGCGATCCGCTCCCAGCTTAGCCAACCGACCGGTGAGTAAAGCGCCGAGAGGTGATAGCCAACGGTGCTCGGGTCAGCACTTTCCGCTGTCGCCCGCCATTCGCCTGCTTCCAGCATTGCCGTCTTGTGGTGCTCGGCAATCGGCTCTTCGCAGGCTTCGCAAATGTACCGCCGTTTCCGGCTGGCCCTCGCAGGGCACGCTGCCCTTGTCCCACGCAGCCGCTCAAATTTCAACCATTGCCGCGCGCCGCAATGCGGGCACGGCACAAAATACCGCCTCTGGTCCGAGGCCTCATATTCCCGTTCGATCCGGCTGACCCCTTTTACTGTTGGCGTTGAGACCAGAAACACCTTGGCCGATGGGCGAAGGTCAATGACCGCGCTTCGGCCAGCGACACCGGATCGCCTTCCTCGTCGGCCGAGGCCGGATAGGCGTCGACCTCGTCGAGAAAGATGTAGCGCGCCGGTGTCGAGCGCAGACCAACAGCCGAGTTTGCACCCGTCATGATCAGGATCCCGCCCGCGAATTCCTTTGAAAGCATGGTGTTGCCCACATCGCGCGAGCGCGAGGGACGGACCTTGTTTCTCAGCGCCGCGCTTTCCTCGATCAGCGGATCGATGCGTTGGCGCGAGTTTCTCTTTGCCAGTTTCACGGTCGGCTGCACCGCCAGCATCGGCCTCGGGGCATGGGCGATCACAAAGCCAATCATGTTGTTGCCCGCTTCCGTCGCGCCCACCTGGGCTGCCTTCATGAACACGATCCGTTGGGCGGAATGGTTCGGGCTCAGCGCATCCATGATGTCGCGCATATAGGGCGTGCGGCGAGTGCGGTACCGCCCGGGCTCGGCCGAGGCACGCGAGGCCAGCATCCGGTATTTGTCCGCCCATTCAGACACCGTCAGATCCGCGTCAGGCGTGACCCCCTCGGCCCAGGCACGCAGCAAATCCTGGTCCCCGGTAAAAGCCTCACCTGCCTGCACCCGGTCACGTGAGGTCAAACCGGACATTCTGTCCGAGTTCCGAAAGCTGGGCGCGGACATGGGTTTCGAGCGTTTTCTGCATCAGGCTTGTCTCCAATGTTACGTCGGATCCCTGTTCAGAAAGTGCTGCGGACAATTCCGCTGCCATCAGCGCTGCCGCCCGCGCGGGCCAGTTGATCCAGGCATCGCGCTCCTCGCGGGCCAACCGGAATATCAGCGCCTTGGCGCGGGCCGCATCAACCAATTCGCCCTTCATCTTTTGCAACTTCAGCCTGCGTTCCTGTGTCTTCAGCACCTCATTGGCGGTCTTTCTTGGCCTGCAAAAACGTCGTGTTGCTGCCCGTGGCCGGAGCCCGCATCCCTTGTTCACGCAGGGTTTGGCCCACGGCCGAGATGGCCGCATCGGGAACCGGTTTCAGTTTTGCCTTTGCGGAGCTGCGCTGTTTTGAAGGGTCGGTCATCGCCGCGCGCGTTTTGTCCGAAGCCGCTGCATCAATCGAGCCATCACCAAACAGCACCAGCCGCCCGGCCGCCTTGGCCTTCTGGATCGCACCGCGCGACAGACCCGCATGGTTTGCGTAGGCGCGTTCGCTCATCCCCTCCATAGATAATCAATCCTTGTT
>JAADIC010000277.1 GCA_013151535.1 Alphaproteobacteria bacterium
CCGGTATGCTGTCGGCCAGAACCGCGAACGCCGCGCGCATGGAGGCGGGGTTGGCGTTGTAAGCGTCATCAATCAGCTCCAGCCGCAACTCGTCCTTCAAAGGATCAAGCGCGATCCAGTGCCTTTGCCCGCGCCCCTGGGGCGGTTGCCAATCGGCCAGATCAAGCGCGGCGATCACCGGATCGGCTCCGACCGCCCTGACCGCCGCCAGCACCGCCAGCGCATTGAGCGCAAGATGCTGACCGGGTGCTTCGATTTTGAACAGCGAGGCGTGAGTGTTCAGGGTCGCGGAAATGATCGACACACCGCCGCTTTGCTGGACATTTACAAGCCGGTTGTCAGCCGCCTGATTTGCCCCGAATGTCACGATTTCCAGCCCGCGCGCCTGCGCCGCCTTGGCCAGTATATCAAAGGTCGCGATATCGCGGTTGAGGATGGCAATGCCACCCGTCTGCATGCCATCAAAAACCTCGGCCTTGGCGCGGGCGATGTCTGTGACATCGGCGAAGGCCGCCATATGGGCCTCGGCCACGGTGGTGATGAGGGCCACATCGGGGCGGGCTAGCTGGCTGAGCGGGGTGATCTCGCCGGCGTGGTTCATGCCGATTTCAAGGATCGCAAATTCTGTGTCGCGTGGCATCCGCGCCAGCGTCAGCGGCACGCCCCAGTGGTTGTTCAGGCTCATCACCGCGCCGTGCACGCGGCCTTGCCCGGCAAGGGCGGTGCGCAGCATTTCCTTGCTGGTGGTTTTGCCGACCGAGCCTGTGACCGCGATCACTTTGCCCTTGCAGCGCGCCCGAGCAGCGGCCCCAAGTGCGGCAAGTGCGCTAAGAACGTCATCGACGATCAGCAGCGGCGCGTCTTTGGCCACACCCTTGGGCCGATGCGAAACCAGCGCTGCCGCCGCACCGTTTGCCAACGCCTGCGCCACGAAATCATGGCCGTCGCGCGCGTCTTTGAGGGCAACGAACAGATCGCCTGCGGCAAGCGTGCGGGTGTCAATTGACACACCGTTGACCTGCCAATCCCCAATGGCCGTACCGCCAGTTGCGGCCATCGCCTCGGCGGCTGTCCAGAGCGCGCTCATAAGCCCGCCCCGTCAAGGGCCGCAACCGCGACGCTGGCCTGTTCGATATCGCTGAACTCCAGCACATCATCGCCGATGATCTGGCCGGTTTCGTGGCCCTTGCCCGCGATAAGCAAAGTATCACCGGGGCCAAGCGCATCCACGCCCGTCAGAATGGCGGTGGCACGGTCGCCGATTTCGGTGGCCTCGGGGCAGCCTGCCATGATCTCGGCGCGAATGTCGGCGGGGGCTTCGCTGCGCGGATTGTCATCGGTGACGAACACCAGATCGGCATTTGCAGCCGCCGCGCGGCCCATCAACACCCGTTTACCTTTGTCACGATCCCCGCCCGCACCAAACACCACGATCAGGCGGCCCAAAACATGTGGGCGCAGGGCCGTGAGCGCGGTTTCAAGTGCTGCGGGGGTGTGGGCGTAGTCAACAAAAACGCCCGCCTTGTTCTTGCGCGTCGCCGCCAGTTGCATCCGGCCCGCGACGGTTTCAAGCACCGCAAGCGTTTTGAACACCCGCCCCGCATCCGCCCCGCAGGCAATCGCCAAACCCGCCGCCAGCAGCACATTGCCGGCCTGAAATCCGCCGATCAGTGCCAGCCGCACCATGTGGGTTTCACCGAGATAGGCAAAGCGCAGGTCCTGGCCGGTTGTATCAAACCGCTGACCCAGAATTTGCAGATCACAATCATCGCCCTGCCCGATTGCCAGGATTTTCTGACCCCGTGCTTTGGCAATCGCCAACATATCGGCACTGCGCGGATCGTCCATGTTCAGAACCGCAATGCCATCTTTGCCCAGCACCCGCCCGAACAACCCCGCCTTGGCGGCGAAATATTCGGCGAAATCCTTGTGGTAGTCCAGATGATCCTGGGTGAAATTGGTAAACCCCGCCGCGCGCAAATGCACCCCGTCCAGCCGGTATTGCGCCAAGCCGTGCGATGAGGCCTCCATCGCGCCATGCGTCACCCCCTGATCGGCAAGATCGCGCAGCAAGCGGTGCAGCGTGATCGGTTCGGGCGTGGTGTGCGACAAGGGTGCTGCGACGCAGCCTTCAACGCCGGTGGTGCCGAAATTGACGGCGGCCAGATCCAGCCCCTCCCAAATCTGGCGGGTAAAACAGGCGACCGAGGTTTTGCCGTTGGTGCCGGTGATGGCCACCATGGTTTCGGGCTGACCGTCAAACCATTTGGCGGCAGCGCGCGCCAAGGCCTGCCTCGGGTTATCCTCGACACAGAGCGCCAACTGACCATCGGCCAAAACGTCCTGCGCTATCGCGGCCCCCTCGGTATCTGTCAAAACCGCCGCCGCACCCATGCGGCGGGCGTATTGAATAAACTCGGCCCCGTGCACATTGACACCGGGCAGGGCGGCGAACAGATGGCCGCGCTTGGTCAGGCGGCTGTCCACCGACAGGCCGGTCACCGCCAGATCATCATTTGAAGGTGTCAGGCCCAGCGCCGTAAGGGTTTTCGTGCGGGCGGATTGTGAGACCATCATGGCTGCCTTTTCACAGAAGCGTCAGTATTTGCTCAGCGTGTAATCCATGGTGGCATCGGTTTCAACATCCGGCCGCATCCCCAACAGCGGCGCAACCCGGCGCACGATTTCCGAAGATACCGGAACCGCCGTCCACCCAGCGGTGCGGCGTGGTTTTGGCCCTGATGTCTCGTTCGGCTCATCCAGCATGACGATCAGCACATAACGCGGGTCTTGCGACGGAAAAATCGACGCGAAGGTCGAGATCACCTTGTTTTCGGAATAGCCTCCCTTGGGGTCGGGCTTGTCTGCGGTGCCGGTTTTGCCGCCCACCTGATAGCCGGGAACCTCGCCCATGCTGGCGGTGCCGCGCACCACCACTTGGCGCAGGATCTTGCGCATGACCTCGGAGGTTTCGCGGCTGACCACGCGCGGGCCGGGAACCGGCGGGCCTTTGGCCTTGAGCAAGGTCGGCTTGACCAACGTACCACCATTCAGAACCGAGGCATAAGCGGCGGCCAGATGCAACGGTGTCACCGCGATGCCGTGACCATAAGATATTGTTACGGTTGACAAATCTGTCCATTTCGGTGGTAAAAGTGGGCGCGATTGTTTGGCTTCGGTCAGCTCAAGATCAAGCGGATCCAACAAGCCAAGCGAGCCCAGAAAGGCCTTTTGACGCTCGCCGCCAACAGCCTCGGCCAGACGGGCCGAGCCGATATTGGAGCTTTTAACGATCACATCCGTCAGGCTTAAACGCTTGCCATAATAGTCGAAATCCTTGATCGTGAAGCCGCCGATCTTCATGTTTTTGCCGATTTCGACCATCGTATCGGGCGTCGCCACACCATATTCAAGCGCCATGGCAGCGGTGAAAACCTTGAAGGTCGAACCAAGTTCAAACACCCCTTGGGCGGCGCGATTGAACAACGGGCTGTCGGCGGCATCACCCTTGGTTAGCGGGCGGGGCCGGTTGTTGGGGTCAAAATTCGGCAGCGATACCATCGAGATCAGCTCGCCGGTTTTGACATCCATCAGCACCGCCACGGCTGCCTTGGCGTTCATGATCCGCATGCCGCCAGCCAGAACCCGCTCGATCGCCGCCTGCACGGAAAGGTCAATCGACAATTGCAGCGGGCGGCCCTGCTCGGCGGGATCGCGCAGGAACTTGTCGAACTCATACTCGACCCCGGCAATGCCGATGACTTCGGCGGAATGCACACCTTCGCGGCCAAAACCGGCACCGCCAAGGATATGCGAGGCCAGCGCGCCATTGGGGTATAGCCGCATTTCACGCGGGCCGAACAGCAGGCCGGGATCGCCGATCTCGAACACCTGTTGTTCCTGTTCGGGTGAAAGTTTACGCCGCAGCCAGATGAATTTGCGTTTGGATGTGAACTTGTTAAGAAGCTCGTCTTCTTTCAGATCAGGAAAAATCGCCGCCAGCTTTTTGGCGGATAACGCCGCGTCGATCATCATCGGCGGCTGGGCGTAAAGCGATTTCGTGGTCAGGTTGGTGGCCAGAACGTTACCATTTCTATCAACAATATCAGCGCGTTGGGCGACGATGGCGGAACTGCCACTATCGGCGCTCGGTTCCACCGGTTGGGCCGAGGCCAGCATCCCCATGCGCAGCCCGATCACCGAAAACCCGACCAGAAAGGCAAGGCCAAGCACCAATAGGCGGCCTTCGGCGCGATGGCGTTCGCGTTCGCGCATTTCCTCGTGGCGGTGGCGCAGGTTTTCGACCTCGATCAGGTCCGGGTCTTGCCCGGCATCGCGCGCCGAAATGACCCGCGCAAGTGGTCTGAGGGGGGTGCGGATCATTCCGCCGCCCCGTCCGGTGGCAATTGGCTGGCCAGATCGTCGAAATCGGCCATCAGATCAACCGGTTCACTCAGTTCGGTGGGGTCAAAACGTGGGGCCGAAACCATCTTGATCGTACCAAAATGTTCGGGTGAAAGCGGCATCAGTTGCAGCGCGTCATAGTTCAGATCAACCAACTCGCGCAGGCGATCAGGCCGGTTCAGATAGGCCCATTCGGCGCGCAGCACATTTAGCTGCGCCCGCGCCTCGCCAATATCGCGTTGCAGGCGTTCCACCCGTTTGCTGGCGTCTTGAGTGGCGTAGTTTTCGGTATAGGCCCAATAGGCCAGCCCGATGACCGAGATGGCGGCGATGGCGAAAAAGAAGCCGCGCATTACAGCGCCTCCATGGCGATTTCCGGCAAGCCAAGATCGCGCCCATCAACCCGCCCGGCAGGCGCTTTCAGCCGCCGTGCCATGCGCAGTTTGGCGGAGCGCGCGCGCGGGTTTTGCGCCATTTCATCGCCCGAGGGGCCGATGGCTTTGCGGGTCAGGCGTTCAAACCTTGGCAGGTCGATATCCAGTTCGGGCGCGAAACGGTTGCCACGCGGCCCCGCACCTGATCGCGCCTGAATGAAGCGTTTAACGATGCGGTCCTCAAGCGAATGAAAGGTGACTACGGCCAAAATGCCGCTGGGTCGCAGGGCATTTTCCGCCGCCACAAGCCCGTCAACCAGTTGTTTCAGCTCATCATTCACCGCGATCCGCAACGCCTGAAAGCTGCGGGTTGCGGGATGCGGGTGGCCGGGTTTGGGATGCGGCAGGCACGACGCCACAACCGAGGCCAGTTCCGCCGTTGTGGTGAACGGGCTGGTTTTGCGGCTGTTCACGATCTTGCGCGCGATCCTTCGCGAGGCGCGTTCCTCGCCGTATTGATAAAGGATATCGGCAAGGGTTTTTTCATCGGCCCCGTTGACGATATCCGCCGCAGATGTGCCGCTCTGGCTCATGCGCATGTCAAGCGGGCCGTCTTTGGCGAAGGAAAACCCGCGCGCCGCCTCGTCGATCTGCATGGAAGAGACGCCGATATCCAGCACGATGCCATCCAGCGGTAACGCGCCATGCTGATCGGCCAGCATATCGAGCTGGCCAAATTCACCGGCGATCATCACCAGCCGTTCACCATATTGCGCGGCCCAGCGTTCGGCGCGCAGAAAAACATCGGGGTCACGATCCACCGCCAGCACCCGCGCCGCACCGGCATCCAGAAGGGCGCGGGTATAGCCACCGGCACCAAATGTTCCGTCAAGCCAGACACCGCTGACCGGCGCAATTGCCGCCATGATCGGTTCAAGTAACACGGGAATATGCGAAGGCGCTTCAGACGTTTGGGATGACTTCTTTAGCATTGTCTATTCCTCGGGCCCCGCGTCGAGCAGGATCAGAGGGTCAAAATCCTCGTCAAATTCTTCAAGGTCTTCTTGCAGGCGCGCGTCGTGTTTGGCGTAGGTGCCGGGTTGCCAGATCTGGAACGTGTCGCCAGAGGCGATAAAAAACGCTTCGGTGTCGATGCCGATCTTGTCGCGCAACTTTTGTGACAGCACCAGACGGCCGGTCTCATCGACCTGTATCTGCACCGCCTGACCGGAAAACATCCGCTCCAGCAGGCGCCGGTTCTTGCTGCCGCGTGGCAAGGCGGCGATGCGGTCATCGACCTCGTTCATGGCGGTGATGGAATAGCCTTCAAGGAACGGCCGGGATTTGCCGCCATAGACTATGACCAGGTTCGGGTTCAGCCCCTGGGCCCAATCGGGGTCGTTTTCTTCCAGCACACGGCGATAGGGGGCCGGGATTGATACCCTGCCCTTGGCGTCCACCTTATGGACGCTCTCGCCTCTGAACCGTCTTGCCACTATCCCCGCGACCTTTCCTGTTATATGGTCCTAGAACGGGAAACGGCGGATCAAGCTGCTGCCACTGCTTGATCCGCCGCCCTCGTTCCGTCATTCGGACCGGTCCGGCTTTGTCGCCACCTGGGGGGGTGTCTGCTCGCGTACGCGCCGGATCTTCTTGGTGATGAAAAGCGGGGCCTGTATGAAACCTGACTTGGGTTTTGCGGGTCTTGATGCCCTTATGTCCCGTTTCTCATCTTGGGATTATGGATACTATGGGAAT